>CAZDOW010000013.1:0-53494 GCA_964507115.1 uncultured Maribacter sp. | reverse complement strand
AAAAAGGAGTTGAAGGACACGTTTATAGAAAAGGGTAGTGGCTATGGAGCTACCATTAATTTTTGGAAGTTTCCTTTTCGAATCGATTTTATATTGGTAGACCCTTCCTTTGAAGTGGTTTCGCACAAGACTTATAATATTGACCTTTCTGATCATGAGCCTATCATGGCATCAATCAAAATTCCCTCCGATAAATAAACAATCTACCACGTCCGCTAAAATATGTATAAGGAATGCAATGCCCCAAATGCGTGTTTTTTTAAAGAATAACATCAGCAAATAAATGCTTATTGCCCAATAGGAATGTAAAGGATGAAAATCGATGCTGCATCGCATGGAGTCAAAAATGGGGATAGCAACTAAATGGTCAACATCTAGTATAATTCCCGCTAAGAGTATTAACATAGTTTTTAAGCGGTACTCTTTGAAAAACAAATACGCAATGGCTATTGGTACTAGGAAATGGATTCCGTAGTGGATTAAAAACCTAAGCATTGCTCGGTATAAGTTTAGTTTCCTTTAAATAGGCTGTGGTGTTAGGACCAAGATTGAATAAAAGGTCTAGTATACTTAGATTAGGAATAAAGCCATGACGGTCTCCAAATACCTGTACATAATCGGTTTGTTCTAATTGAATTTTGTTTTTCGAATTTACCAGATGCCTGTAATCTAGTTCAGAATTATGATTAATTTTAAAAACCTCGGTTTTATCCGCTGGCATTTCTAGTTGAAGACAATCGCAAATGGTTTCAATCGTTTTTAGGTTAAAATCCATAAGATATTCGAAATCATTGGTGTACAAGGGTTTAATATCATCTTCATAGAATTCAAAGAAAGGTGAAGTACGGTAAGCTGTTTCCAAAGTGCGCCAATGTTGGCGTTGCCAGGGATATGTATTGTCCACTTTTACCTTCTTATTCTGTTGTTTACCACCACTGCTACCTATGCGAGATATAGGTATACTTAGCATGTGTTTTCCCCGGTCCGTACAGATATAAGTTCTGTTTCTAAAACTCTGTTTTTGGTAGTTTCCCTGAATTTCCCAAACAATAGCATCACTTTTAGCGAACACTGTAAAAAATGCAATACTTGGAAAATAGGCAGGATAAAGAATACTCATAGTTGTTATTCTTTCGATTTTCTACGTTTCCAGAACCAGTTTCCTGCAAAATAGGCAACAAGTAAAATCATAAAGTACTTAAAGTACGACTGTGCTTCTCCATCGCCGTTAACTGTAGTGAAGATGCGGTCCCAACGCGGTCTCCAGTTGGTAACACTCTCTGTAAAGTTGTCGAAACTCATCCAAATAAATATAGGCGTTCCTACAATATGGTTTTCAGGAACATAGCCCCAAGCGCGACTATCTTCCGAGTGATCTCTATTATCTCCCATCATCCAGTAGTAATCTTGTTTAAAGGTATAAGAATTAACTACTTTGCCATTTAAGCTAATTTGATTTCCTGAAACACTAATAGTATTGAGTTCATAATCACGTATAATTTTTTTGTACAAGGGTAACGTTTTTAGATCCAAGTTTACCGTTGTACCTTGTTTTGGAATGTAAATGGCCCCTAGTTGGCTATAATTCCAAGGATAATCTGGACTTTGTGGGAAGAGGTTGATGCCTCGTTTGCCCTTTGGCGCAATTTCTCTTACGACGGAATCAATACTAGCATCGATACTTAGGGTTGCTACCATTTCGTCCGTTAAGGGAGCCATTCTTTGTCGATCAGTAACTTCACGTAAAGAAAGTCCGTATTTTTTTATTATTCCTACGGGAATACCAGAACTTTTAGTGTACAATTCCAATTGCCCGTTTTCACCTTGGTTGTAGCCTAATAAGTATTGGTTTACCGCTTGGGCCTGTTGTTGGTTCAGTGGATTTGAAAGATACTTTCTATTGAAATCCGTTACTCCTATTTTATCTAGAAGCCTTGAAGAAACACCTTTGGAGCTATAAATAGTATAATCGTACTGTGGTTTTGCACTACCGGGCAACTTCAATTGTGTTCCATTTATAAACACATAGCCGTCTCGTACTTCCAAGGAATCTCCAGGAATACCTACACAGCGCTTTACGTAATTGGATTTTTTATCGATAGGTTTTTTAACTCCCGATTCTTTGCGAAAAAATCTCCGAACAGTATCCGCCGGCCAACTGAAAACAACAATATCGTTACGGTCTACTTTTGTAAAACCTGGCAGTCTAAAATAAGGGAGTTGTGGTTTGTTCAGATAAGAAGGAACGCCCACAATAGGCAAAGTATCGTGCACCATAGGTGCGGCCACGGTAGTCATAGGTGTTCTTGCGCCATAATGAAATTTACTTACGAACAGGAAGTCTCCTACACGTAATGTCCGTTCTAAAGATCCTGTGGGTATGACGTACGGTTGTATGAAATAGGTGTGCACTAAGGTTGCAGCTACAACGGCAAAAACAATGGAGCTTACCCATTCCCCCATGGCGGTCTTAGGCTGAAGGCTCCTATCCTTGATATAGGTGACGTCTAATGCATAGTTAACGTAATAGATATAAAATCCTAGGGTTAACACAACTAACCAGGATTCTAAAAGACTATTCCTTTTATAACTGCGTATAGTCTCCACCCAAATTACAGGAAACATCAAAAGATTTATAATAGGGATAAACAATAAAATAGTCCACCATTTAGGTCGGTTTATAATCTGCATTAGTACAACGGCATTGTAAACAGGAATAGCAGCTTCCCAAGCTTTTCTACCTGCTTTTACATATAATTTCCAAGTTCCTAAAAAATGGATGACCTGTACCAGGAGTATAAAAAGAATCCATTGTGTACCGTTCATAGTTCTGTTGTTTAGTGTTTAAGTTGATAACGTGTTCGTATTATTTTTTAATACGAACTATGTGTCATTAGTAGCAAGAGCTAGAATTAGTTACTTTTTTTAACCTAGATTTAACACATCTCGCATGGTAAAGACTCCGGTTTTTCCAATAATCCATTCTGCAGCAATGACAGCTCCTTCAGCAAATCCCTCTCTATTATGGGCGGTATGTTGTATGACTATATCATCCACGTAGCTAGCATAAGTAACGGTATGGGTTCCAGGTATTGTTCCTTTTCTTTTTGATGTAATTGGGACATTTCCTGCTTCTTTTTTATCCAATTTCCATCCGTTATATGCAGTATTTTCTATAATTCCATCGGCTAGTGTTATTGCCGTACCGCTTGGTGCATCTAATTTCTGGGTATGATGTATTTCTTCTATATCCACCTCATACTGGTTTAATTGCTGCATCATTTTGGCAAGGTGGTCGTTTAGTTCGAAAAATACATTTACACCTAGGCTAAAGTTGGATGCATATATAAAAGCTCCTTTGGTTTGCGTGCATAGTGCTACCGCATCATCATAGTTGTCTAGCCAGCCCGTAGTTCCTGAGATAATAGGAATACTGTTTTTCAAGCATTTGGAAATATTCCCAAAAGCTGCTCCGGGCATACTGAAATCAATGGCCACATCAATAGTAGAAAAATCAATTTCTACTGTATTCTCGTCAATTTTAGCAATGATTTCGTGGCCTCTGTTTAATGCGATTCGCTCAATCATTTGTCCCATTTTTCCGTAGCCAAACAACGCAATTTTCATATTTAAAATTTAATGGTTAGAGCCATCCCATAATTAGGGTTGTTTGTAATAGGGTTTAGGTCTAGATAGGGTTCAAAATCAAAGCTTAGGTCGTCATCAATATTAAATTGCTTTAGATGTGCGTCTACATTGGCATCAATAATGTTTAGCACGTACAACGCTATGCTGGCCACAAGCCATAAATCCCGTTGTTCTTGAAAGCGCTCTTGTTGATTTTCTAATACACTGTCACTTAAAAAAGAGAATTCCCCCTCTCCATTAAATTCATCATCTGTAAATCCTGCCTGTCTTCTTTTAAAAGCGGTGCGAAATTGTTGATAGCTGTCGTTGTTAAAGGTGTACATATAAATACTTCCTCCCAATGCGCCCCAAACAATAGGTGCTTTCCAGTAGCTTTTATTATAGATTTGCCCAAGTCCCGGCAGTAGAGCGGAGTAGAAGGCTGCCTTGCTGGGTGCCAAAGGGTCTATTGCCTTTTTTTCCTTCACTAGAGAATCTATTATGACTATATTTTCAGCTTTTAGCCCAGTAGTCACGCTGTCGGTCTCTTGAGTTACTTGTTCAACTGTTTCCTGCGCATTACTTACATAAAAGCAGAATAGGTATACAAAAATAGAAGTTAGGAGTTTATGCACCAGTTATGAGCTTTTTTATTCGCTTAAATTCCTCTTCCGAATGAAATGGGATTGTGATTTTCCCTTTAGCTTTCCCGTTTGTACTAATCGCTACTTTAACTGATAAACGTTCTGCCAGCTCTTGAGAACCCGTGTTAATGAACGACGGGGTTTCCTTAATCGATTTTTTTTCGTTGGAGCCCCCTTCATTGTTTTTATAGGTCTTTACAGCATTTTCGGTATCCCTTACAGAAAGGTTTCCTCCTATAATTTTTTCATAAAGTGCTATTTGATCCTCCCTTTTTTCAATATTGACCAATGCCCTGCCGTGTCCCATACTTAAGAATCCATCTCGCATACCAGTTTGTATGATTGGGTCCAGTTTTAAAAGTCTGAGGTAATTGGCAATAGTAGATCTTTTTTTTCCTATACGCTCACTAAGTTTTTCTTGTGTTAAGTTGATTTCGTTAATCAATCTTTGGTAGGAAAGGGAGATTTCTATAGGGTCTAAATCTTGTCTTTGAATGTTCTCCACCAATGCCATTTCCAAGGATTCTTGATCGTTGGCGATGCGTATATAAGAGGGTATGGTTTCTAGGTTGAGCAGTTTGGATGCCCTGAATCGTCTTTCTCCTGAAACTAGTTGGTATTTATTGAAGCCTAGTTTCCGTACCGTAATTGGTTGAATCACACCTAACTCCCTAATGGATGTAGCTAATTCCTGTAGTGTCTCGTCATTGAAATTGGATCTGGGCTGAAACGGGTTTACCTCTATATATTTTAAATCCAGTTCAATAATATTACCAACAACTTTGTCCGCATTTTTATCTGTGGCGGATTTGATATCGTTTTCCGGGTCTTTTAGGAGGGCCGAAAGACCTCTTCCTAACGCTTGTTTTTTTACTGCTTTAGCCATTTTAAACTGTCTGCTTGTTTCTCTTCACTACCTCGTTCGCCAAATTCAGGTAATTGGTAGCTCCCTTGCTAGCTGCATCGTATTTAATAATACTTTCGCCATAACTTGGGGCTTCACTAAGTCTAACATTCCGTTGAATGATGGTATCAAAAACCATGTCCGCAAAGTGTTTTCTGACTTCTTCTACTACTTGGTTGGACAATCGTAATCTGGAATCGTACATGGTTAAAAGCATTCCTTCTATGTCCAAATTCGCATTGTGAATTCGCTGTACGCTTTTTATTGTATTCAATAATTTTCCTAATCCTTCTAAAGCAAAATACTCACATTGAATGGGGATAATCACAGAATCTGCTGCGGTAAGTGCGTTTAAGGTAATTAGCCCTAATGAGGGAGCACAATCTATCAAAATATAATCATAATCCTTTTTAAGGTTTACGATGGCGGTTTTCATCATATATTCCCTATCCTCCTTATCTACTAATTCAATCTCTATCGCAACAAGGTCTATATGCGCAGGTATAAGGTCTACATTTGGGGATGATGTTGGAATGATGGCTTCCTTAGCCGTTTTGGTATGCTCTAAGAGCTGGTAACTTCCAACTTCTACTTCATCCACATTAATTCCTAAGCCCGATGTAGCATTTGCTTGGGGGTCTGCGTCGATCAAGAGAACTTTTTTTTCCAACACACCAAGTGCAGCGGCTAAGTTCACCGAGGTGGTTGTTTTTCCTACACCACCTTTTTGATTTGCAATAGCAATTATCTTGCCCATATTCATCGTAAGTTAGGGCGTAAAAATACAATTATTTATGGGGCCAATGAAAGGATTTTGTTAACACTCGATAAATAACCAATGGCTTTTTGACAAAAGCATGTTAAAGTTTTAATGACTAGTAGGTTAGCGTATAGCCCTTGCTCTGTATTGGTTTTGACCGTTTGATATAAAGATTTAAACCGAAGCTAATCTTTAGGGTTGCTTTGCAAACTGTCTTCATATTCTATAAGGAATATTTCTTCGTTCTTTTTTTTGAGATAATATTCCTCTCTTGCAAATTTTTCCAACTCTTCCTTATCTGAAAGTTTTTTTATAATCTTTTTATCTTTTACGATTTCTTTTTCTAAAAAATCTTGTGTTTTTTCCAGTTTTTTTATTTCCTTTTTAAGCTCTAGATGAATAAGAAGCGAGTTGGTATCAAAAAAAATCATCCATATTAAAAATGCCGTTAGCACCATAACGTACATGTTTGTCATGACCTTGAACCATTTTTTCTGTCTCAGTGTTTTAAGTCCCATTAACTTTCTAATAATTTTTCATTGATGATGCTCCTTACGATATCAACGGCAACTGTATTGTATTTGTTGTTCGGAATAATAATGTCCGCATACTCTTTGGTAGGCTCTATAAACTGGTCGTGCATTGGTTTTATGACTGACTGATATTTTTCTAAGGTTTCGTCCAAATTCCAGCCACGTTCATTCACGTCTCGCTTTAATCTGCGTATAAGTCGTTCGTCAGTATCGGCATGTACAAATATTTTAATATCAAACATTTTACGGATTTCGGCATTTGCCATAATCAAGATACCCTCTACAATGATTACCTTGGTTGGATGTGTTGGAATTGATTTTTCCGTACGGTTGCATTCCAAAAAAGAATATACAGGTTGCTCTATAGATTTTCCTGATTTTAAAGCTTTTAGATGGCTTTCTAATAACTTAAAATCGATAGAATTGGGATGATCAAAATTCGTTTTTCTGCGTTCCTCAAGAGTAAGATGAGAGAGGTCATTGTAATAGGAGTCTTGTGAAATTACACCTACTTCTTCGTTTGGTAGTTCGTTGATAATCTGCTTAACTACAGTAGTTTTCCCGCATCCTGTCCCGCCAGCGATTCCAATAATTAGCATAGATATGTTATTTACTTCAAAAATACATATTTGAACATTAATTTTCGAGGAAACTTAAAAATCAACATTGAATTGGGTGCCATAGTCTTAATAAGAAGTATTTTTGCGCCCATGCAAAATGAGCAGGTAAAACCTAATTTTGAATTCATTGCCCTTATGGCATCTTTGATGTCTATTGTTGCCTTGGCAATAGACGCGCTGCTCCCTGCGATAGCAGACATTGGAATTAGTATTAATAGTTTGGACCCAACAGACAATCAACTTTTGATTGTCATGATTTTTTTGGGGCTTGGATTCGGACAATTATTCTTTGGACCTCTTTCTGATAGTTATGGTAGAAAACCTGTAGTGTATATTGGGTTTGTAATATTTGCTGCTGCCAGTGTTTTATGTGTATTAGCAACATCTTTGGAATGGATGGTAGTAGGTAGAATTTTACAGGGAATAGGCCTTTCTGCGCCAAGAACTGTAAGTATTTCTATTATCAGAGATACGTATACAGGGGATTATATGGCTAAGGTTATGTCTTTTGTTACTGCATTTTTCATTTTAGTTCCGGTGGTAGCTCCTGCCATTGGTAAACTAATTTTAGATACTATGGGTTGGGAGGCTATTTTTTATATGCAGCTGTTTTTTGCTTTAGTTGTTGGTATATGGTTTTGGAAACGACAAAAAGAAACACTGAAGGCCGAGTATAAAGTTCCTTTTTCATTATCAATTTTCATAAAGGGGACCAAAGAGATACTTAAGTACAAGGAAACCGTAGCGTGTACGATGATTTCGGGGTTTATCACAGGGTCGTTTTTGGTGTACTTGAGTTCTGCTCAGCATGTTTTTGAGGACCAGTATAACTTAAAGGATTCGTTTCCGTTTATTTTTGCAGGATTGGCAGTGTCCATAGGATTGTCCACTTTTCTCAACGGTACATTGGTATTGCGTTTTGGGATGCGAAAATTAGCTTTGTATGCCCTTGTGCTTTTTACTGCAATAGCCCTTGCGTATGCGGTGTTGTTTTTTGGAAAACCGAATCCTAGTTTAGTAACGCTGCTGTTATTTTTGGCTTCTTTATTCTTTTGTTTGGGTTTTGTTTGGGGAAATATGCGCTCTATTGCCATGCAGCCCATAGGTCATATTGCAGGAATTGGAGCGGCTATTACGGGCTTTATTTCAACTCTTTTGTCCATCCCCATCTCGCTTTATGTAGGTGGTTTTGTTCAGGAAACGGTTTGGCCCTTATTTGTTGGCTTGGGTATCTGCGGTTTACTATCTACAATTTTGTTTTTACTTTTTAGGATAAAAACTCTCCAAGTTAAAAGGCTTGTCTCGTAAGTTGCTAGGCAGGTAGGTATATTACGCCACTTGATGAATTTCGTCGTGCACCAGTAACGGAACTAAGGACATTTATTTGCTTTTCGGATCTGAGGGCTCCCATAAATGCAAATACCAGCGCCTCCTTAAAATTAATCAAGATTTCTTCTGGAACTACAATTTCGATGTTTACCCCTAGTTTTTCCATTAAAGTATCGATTAGAAAGGTGTTTAGTGCACCTCCACCAGTAATTAGTATTTTTTGTCCAAGTTTGCTTGTGTTCTGAGCTACTTGATGTGCAATTTTATCGCATATATGATGGACAGATGTATGTAGAAGATTTTCTGTGATATCGGCTGTAGCATCTACAATAGGCAAGACTTCTTCCAAGAACCACTCATAACCTATAGATTTTGGATGGGGTAGAAGATAGTAAGATAAGGCATTCAATTTCTCAAACATTTCAGGATTGATTTTGCCTGACTTTGCTAGAGTCCCACCTTCGTCATATTCTAGATTAATTTTTCGGGTAATATGATTTAAAATCATATTGGCCAATCCAATATCATAAGCAATCCTTTTTCCTTTTATGTCAAAGGATATATTACTTATTCCCCCAAGGTTTAAGCAAAAATCATATTCCCCGAAGAGTAGTTGATCACCTATAGGGACCAGGGGAGCACCTTGGCCACCAAGGGCAACATCGTTGCTTCTGAAATCACATATTACTTGCTTCCCAGAAGTGTTTGCAAGATGTTGACCAGAACCTATTTGCATGGTAAAACCTAGTTCCGGTCTATGGTGTGTTGTGTGTCCATGACTTGCAATATAATCTACCTCCAATTGGTTAGATTCTATAAATACTTTAGCTTGTTTGCCAAGCCATGTGCCATAACTATTGTGTAATTGTAATAAGTCTTCGGCATTTAAACTTATTGCATCCTTGAGTTGGTTCTGTAAAACTGTTTCATAGGGAATACTACAGGTGTTTTTTATATCATACGACCAAGTTCCTTCCTCTTCTTTAAAATGGCAATAGGCCAAGTCCAGTCCATCTAAAGAAGTGCCGGACATCAATCCTAAAATTTTATGGATTTTCATTGGTTGGTTTTTAGTTCATAATGTCACAGGTAATTTGCCAACAGCTTTAATTTTCCCCAAAAAGTGTTCGGTAGCCACATCTTGGAATTCCTTTAAATCTTGATATACGATAACTGTTGCCAAGGTGTCTTTTGTCTTAATAGTTCTTAAAGCAAATGGATTTCCAAAGTGGTACAAAACCACCTTTTTTGTGACGACTAGATTGTTTATGAAATCCAATTCCTCGTTTAGGAAGCCAAAATTACCGTCAGGCTTTATGGTAGGTGGAGTTAGCAGAAGTAATATATGTTCTTGATCCGCTACTTCTCGTTTCGTTGTTTCTAAAGACGCTAGAATGTTACTAGTGTCATCAGTATCTGAAAAACGTTTTAGAGTTAGTGTACAAAAGTCAGTCGTTCTAAATTTGGCAATTTCAACCTCGGAACCTTGTAACAATGTTATGCTCTTTTTTGCTAATTTAAAGTTGAGTTTTGAACAAGCTTCAAAGTTCAATTCTAATTTTGAATTATCATGGTTAAAAGCCCTTTCTTTTAATCTCCAAATCCGGTTAAAACTATCTTCAATCTGTTGTTTTGTTGCATTTTTTAGGATAGTTTGAATTCCTTCTTCAATGTTTTCTGCAAAACAAAGGACATCGTTTCCAGCATCAAAGGCTAGCCATTCCAATTCTCCTTTTTGTGGATATTGTTTGGAGACCGCATGCATGTTAAGCGCATCGGAAATAACTACCCCCTCATATCCCATTTCGTTTCTTAGTACTTCCGTAATAATTTCTTTGTTGATGCTAGATGGTCGGTCATCATTTATTGTGAGGCCAGGAACGGAAAGATGCCCTACCATAACAGAATCTACTTCCTTATCTATAATCTGTTGAAACGGATATAATTCATTTTCAATAAGTTCCTTTTTGGTTTTTGAAATTACGGGCAGTCCCAAGTGGGAATCGGTAGCCGTATCGCCATGCCCAGGAAAGTGTTTTATACTGGTGAGCACCCCTTCGCTTTCCATTCCTTTAATAAAAGCAATCGCCTTTTGCGTTACCAGTTTCCTTTCTTCACCAAATGAGCGGTATCCAATAACGGGATTATCTGGATTATTATTGATATCTACAACGGGCGCCAAATTCCAATGGATGCCAGCTGCTTTGCAGTCTTTTGCAATGTTTTTGCCAACCTCATAAATAAGTTCTTCGTTGTTCTGGATTGCTCCTAAACTTATGGCATAGGGATACTGAGGCGTGTTTTCTAGTCGCATAGCCAACCCCCATTCGGCATCTATGGCGATTAGCAATGGATATTTAGAAATAGACTGATACCGTTGAATCAATTTTCTTAGTGTGTCAAAACTATTTTCGTTGTAAATAACTTCTTTTGTTCCTTCATAATTGGTGGCAGCACTTGCACGGGAATGAAAAAAACAAAGACTACCGATACTATGCGTTTTTATCAATTTTTCCAACTGAAGTATTTCGGCTTCGGTGTCGTTTATAAAAGCTGCGGGCATAAAAAATTGCCCAATTTTTTCTAGCAATGAAAGGCTGTCTTTCATTGAAACGTAATTAGGCGCTTTGCTCATCTTTCTCTTTTGCTTTACCGAAATCGGCAGGATATTTAATATATCTAAGTATAACAAATGCTGGTAATGCGGCTAATACTACCCAAATGAAAAAACCGGCATAGCCAAGCCATTCCTGTACGAAACCACTTATTAAACCAGGTAACATCATCCCTAACGCCATAAAACCAGTAGCAAGTGCGTAATGGGAGGTTTTGGAATTTCCTTCAGCAACGTAAATCAAGTACACCATAAAACCTGCAATGCCAAAGCCATAACCAAATTGTTCCACTATAACAGTTCCTATTACGGCCCATGTTTGCGTTGTTCCTGTAATTGCTAATAATGCATAAAGTGCGTTTGGAGCATTTAGCGAAATTAGCATGGGTAACATCCATTTTTTTAATCCTTGTTTAGAGATTAATACTCCCCCAAGAATACCGCCGATCGTTAAAAAGACGACTCCAATTGTTCCGTAAATAGTACCCACTTCAGAGGTGCTATATCCCAAGCCACCAACCGAGGTAGGGTCTAACAAGAAAGGAGAAGCCATTTTCACCAATTGTGATTCGCCTAATCTGAAGAATAAAATAAATGTTATGGCCATACCCATGCCAGGTTTCTTAAAGAAGGAAATAAAAACTTCCAAAAAACCCTTTGGTTTTTCTAGTAATATAGCATCCGAACTTTCGAATTTTGGCGTAACAAAAAAGTTTGATAGCGTCATCAGTAACATCAAAGAACCTGCGCACAGCATGGTGTAAGACCAGGCTTTAGTATTATCACCATATTTGTTTTCCAAAAAACCCGCTAGTACTACCAACAAGCCTTGTCCCGTTACACTGGCCAGTTTATAAAACACCGATCGCATTCCAACAAAAAAGGACTGTTTATCTTCTGTAAGTCCTATCATATAATAGCCATCGGTAGCAATATCATTTGTGGCAGAGGCAAAAGCAACCATCCAGAAACAGGCTAAACTGGTTATAAAAAAAATATTTGTTGGCAAAGTTAGACCGATGGCCAAAAGCGCTACAGAGGCGAGTAATTGCATCCACAAAAACCAATTCCGTTTTGTGCTTTTTAAATCAACAAACGGACTCCACAAGGGTTTTATGACCCATGGGATATACAACAAGCTTGTGTATAGCCCTAATTCAGAATTACTAAAACCTAATCTTTTGTACATAATAACAGATACGGTTACTACTAAAGCATAAGGTAGTCCTTGGGCAAAATAGAGTGTGGGTACCCAAGCCCAAGCCCATTTGTTTTTTTGTATCATTTATAGGTTATTTTCTTTGCAGAGATTACTATAGGAGTGCTTTCCTTGCCGTATCTATCTAAAAATGTTATGGCAAGATAGCGATTGGAAGCTACATCGGCAGGGATGGTAAGTTGCCCTGAGTTTCCACTAATATTAATTTTTTGTTTCAATCGCTTCATTGGGTAATCTGTCTTAACTCTTTTGCCACTAGTGTAGAGTAGGGCATAAGACATATCATAAATCCCATCAAAAGTAAGTTGTATCTCATTGTCGTTTCTAGCGCTGGAAACCAGTGCTGTTTTCTTAAATCTAGTTTTATTCTCCTCGGTAAATTCTGGAGTTAGCGCAGGTAACTGATAGTATTTTCTTTTGAGATAGTTTACAACATCTGGATTATCGTTCATCAAGGATTTTGCACTAAAAAGAACGTTTCCAGATATTTCCGGGGTTTTACGGGCCAGTTTCAATTGGTTTGGTAGCTCTTTTTTGTGCTCCCAAGCGGTATCACTGTTGTTTCTTATCTTATAAGCGCCGTTGCCAATGTACAAATTGGTATTGTTGCTGTTTTCAGACCACCAATCCACTATTTTTCTATGAGAAGCTACAGGGAGATCCATACTCCAGTATACCTGTGGTGCCAAATAGTCTATCCACCCTTCTTGCATCCAAAGTAAGGGGTCTGCGTACAGGTCTTCATAGGTAGTCTGTCCTGCTTTGGTATCCGAGCCTTTTGGGTCTGTAGCCTTGTTCTTCCATACTCCGAACGGACTAATACCAAACTGCACCCATGGCTTTATAGATTTAATGGTTTGGTGTACATTTTTTACTAACGAATCTATATTACTCCTTCGCCAATCATCCAAAGATTGGTTTGGTTGTCCGTAGGTCTCAAAAGCTAAGGAATCCTCAAATTCAAGATTTTGAATCTTATAAGGATAGAAGTAATCATCAAAATGAATGGCATCTATGTCGTATTTGGTAACTACTTCTTCTATTACATTAGAAAAACGTTCCCTTACTTCCGGAAGTCCTGGATTGTAGTAGTACTTTTTTCCATAGGGTATCATCCACTCGGGATTTGTGCAATAATCGTGGGTAGAACTAAGGATATCCGTATTCATATCAAACGTGGCTCTATACGGATTTAGCCATGCATGAAATTCCATACCTCTATTATGGGTTTCTTGAATCATCCATTTGAGGTTGTCCTCTTCCCAATTAGAAGGTTTGCCTTCTTCGCCTGTTAAAAAGCGGGACCACGGTGCAAATTCTGATTTATAAAAAGCATCGCCTGCGGCACGTACTTGAACGATTATGGCATTATAATTCAGATCTTGATAAAAATCCAGAATATTAAGATAATCTTGCTTTTGTTTAATTGCATCGTCGATTCCGTTCTTTGGCCAATCTATATTTACTACCGTAGCTACCCATACGCCTCTAAATTCCCTTTTGGGTTGAGGGATGTTAGGTGCTAGGATACCACAGGAATTAAGACATATAACGATTAGTAAAAGGAATTGGTAGTTTCGCATTAGTACATAAAAAAAGGTCTATTTGATACTAAAATAGACCTTTTTAGAATAGCTTGAAATTTAATTGAACTTGTATCTTACAAAAGCTTCCATTGCCGCATAAGCCGACATACCAAGAGCCTTGTATTTATTAGCCGTGTCTTTGTTTCGCTCCTCTGCCCGCATCCAAAATTCCCGTGCATCGTCTCCTTGAAACATAACCCCATCTTTTTGAGATTGATGGGCAAAGATTGCATTCCTCTTTTTTAGAACTTGAGCAGGACTCATAGGCACACACATTTCAATTTCATGTATATCCCATTCGTGCCATGCGCCACGGTATAGCCATACCCAACAGTCGGTTAAGAAGGGTTCTGATTTTAATTCTTCCAAAGCAGCAAAAACAGCATCTAAACATACCTTATGAGTGCCATGAGGATCTGCAAGGTCTCCTGCTGCAAATATTTGATGTGGTTTTATTTCCTCAATGATTTGTGTCATAATGGCAATATCCGCATCTGTGAGATTATTCTTTTTTATGGTTCCTGTTTCGTAAAAAGGAAGATCTAAAAAGTGAACATGGCTGTCCTCTAGCCCCATATAGCGCGTTGCCGCGTAAGATTCCCCTCTTCTTATATTTCCTTTTAATTTTCGCACCGGTAAGGAATCTACTTCACTCTCCCTTTTTTTAGCGATAGATTCTATAATTTCTTTTGCCTTATCTGAAGGATTTATCTGTATTGCTATTTCCGCATATTTTCTGGCATCCATATCTGAAACGGCAATATTACCAGAAGTTTGATATACAATATGTACTTCGTGTCCTTGTTCCACCAGCCTATCAAAGGTACCTCCCATAGAAATCACATCATCATCTGGATGGGGACTGAATATAATAACTCGTTTTTTTGCAGGAGTTGCGCGCTCAGGCCTATTTGTATCGTCTGCATTTGGCTTACCTCCGGGCCAACCAGTAATACTATGTTGTAATTTGTTAAACATGGAGATGTTACGATCGTACGAGTCTTCTTCCAACAACAGTTCTGCCATTCCGTTGTCGTTATAATCTTTATCTGTTAAACTCAGGATAGTTTTACCTGTATTCTCACAAAGCCATATAATTGCTTTAGCCTTTAATTCTTCGGTCCATTTGCAGGCACCAACCAGCCAAGGTGTTTTGTTTCGCGTAAGTTCACTTCCGGCGCCCGTATCTAGTACAAAAGTACAATTGTTGTGATTTTGCAAATAGGTAGCCGGCACATGTGATGTGATGTCACCTTCTATAGTTTGTTTAAGTATGTTCGCTTTATTTTGTCCCCAACCTAATAAAACAATCCGCTTTGATTTCCGTACAGTGGCTATACCCATTGTGATGGCTTTTCTAGGAACATTATCTATCCCTAAAAACGATGGTGCAGCATCTACCCTAGTGATATGGTCCAAGGTAATTATACGCGTTCCGGAATTGTAGTGTGATCCGGGTTCATTAAAGCCAACATGTCCGGTACGCCCAATTCCTAATAATTGAAAATCTAATCCTCCGTATTCCTTTATTTTTTTGTCGTAAGCCAAACAGTATGCTACCGTTTCTTCGGGAGCTAACATACCATCTGGAATATATACATTTTCTGCGGGGATATCCACATGGTTGAACAAGTGTTCGTGCATAAAATAGTGATAACTCTGAATATTACTACGCTCCATTGGAAGGTATTCATCTAAGTTAAACGTGACCACATTACTAAAACTTAGTCCTTCTTCCTTGTGCTGTCTAACCAGTTCTTCATACACACGAATAGGCGATGACCCCGTTGCTAACCCTAATACGCAAACCTTGTTTTCGGATTGTTTTTTTCTGATTAGTTCCGAAATTTCCTCAGCTACCTTAATGGAGGCTTGATTGGAATCTGTAAAGATGACGTTATGGATTTTTTCATAACGGGTTTCTTCGAACTGCCCTACAGGTTTATAGGCGATAGCAACGTTACGCTTAGCGGAAGTAGTTTTCATAGAGATTATGTTTCAAATGGATTATAAAATCATGCAAATATAAGCAAGAATAGTATTAAATGCTGTTTTGTGCTAGATATTTTGCTGTTTTTTGCATTTTATTAAGTTTATTGGCTAAATTTGAATTATTTAAGTGGATAAAAACTGCATTTTTTTATTTTGATTATATTTGTTTCTACTTAACCGCGCAACATGTTAAAAGAAGAAAGACAACAGTTAATTTTAAGTGAGGTGGATCTTCATAATAGAATTCTGTTAACGGATATAGCAGAATCTTTGGATGTCTCTATAGATACAGTTCGAAGAGACGTAAAAGAGTTGGATGCTGAAAAAAAACTAAGAAAGGTCCATGGTGGAGCTATTTCTTTAGGTTTTACCACTAATAGTGCAAGAAACCAAAATATCTATGCACTTGAGCAAAAGATAGTAATTGCCAATAAAGCAGCATCTATGTTAAAGGATGGAGCAGTAATTTTTCTTGATGGAGGCACAACATGTTTAGAATTGGCGCGGCTTATCCCTGAAAATATCACCCTTACTTGTTTTACCATAAGCTTGCCTGTGGCCATGGAGTTGTCTAATAAACCCAATGTTATTGTAATTTCTATTGGAGGACAGATAGCAAAAGAGTCACAAATTGCCATTGGAGCCAATGCCATCCATAATTTATCAGAGATTAGAGTTGATTTTAGTTTTATTGGTACGGGCTATGTTGATGCCATTTACGGTCTTACGGAATTTGATTGGGATATCGTTCAGATTAAAAAGGCAGTCATCAAGGCATCCAAAAAAACAGTTTTATTATCCATTTCAGAAAAATTGAACTCTCAACATCGCTATAAAACGTGTGATATTAATACAATAAATACTATGATTACAGAGCTAACGCCTGATAATATCTTATTGAGCGCTTTTAGGAGTCATGACATAAAAATTCTATAAATACCTTATGAAGTATACTAAAATTACGGAAACTCCATCACATTATGACCATTTGGAACAAATGGACACCAAGACCATTTTGCACTCCATGAACGATGAAGATAAGAAGGTCGCCTTTGCTGTTGAACAAGTGATACCGGAAGTCTCCAAACTGGTTGATGCGTTGAGTGCGCGTTTTGAAAAAGGTGGTCGATTATTCTATATAGGTGCGGGAACAAGTGGACGATTGGGTATTCTGGATGCTTCCGAAATTCCGCCCACTTTTGGGTTACCTCACGAACGTGTTGTGGGGATTATTGCAGGTGGCGATACTGCTATTAGAAAATCCGTAGAAAATGCCGAAGACGATACACGACAAGCTTGGTTGGACTTAAAAGTACATAACATTAATACAGATGATGTACTTGTTGGCATAGCTGCATCAGGAACCACACCTTATGTTATTGGGGGATTAAATATGGCCAGAGAAAAAAAGATACTTACGGCATGTGTAACCAATAATCCAGGTTCCCCTATTACCAAAGCGGTGGATATTGCTATTGCGGTAAATGTTGGTCCGGAATTTTTGACGGGCAGTACTAGAATGAAAAGTGGCACCTCGCAAAAATTAGTTTTGAACATGATTTCAACCGCCTTAATGATAAAAATTGGGAAGGTGAAAGGAAACAAAATGGTGAACATGCAACTTACCAACGACAAATTGGTAGATCGAGGTGCGCGATATATTGTTGAGGGATTGGGAATTGACTACGCCGAAGCAGAACAGCTTTTGAAAACTTACGGATCAGTAAAAAATGCTTTGGAAGCGGGAGCCAAATAGTTTAATTCTAGATATTTATAAAAACCCGTTCCTAACATACGGGTTTCAATTATTTATTTTTGCTACTTCATCTTCCGTGACTATAGTCTCAGAACTATTTTCCCAAGAATTGGAAATATAGTTCATTACATCAGCAATTTCTTCATCTTCCAGACCTAAGGGAGCCATGCCACTATTATATGCAATACCATTTACAGTAATTTCTCCTTGTAATCCGTATTTTACAGTACGGATACTTTCTTCCCTGTTCTCCATCAGGTAATCTGATTTGGCTAGTGGAGGGAACGTGTAGGGAACACCTTGACCTTGTTCCAAATGGCAGGTAATACAGAAGTCGGTATAGATTTCTTTGCCCCGTTTCATACTCTCTTTTAATTTAGTGTGTTGAAACAGATACATGCTAATTAATAGAACCGTACAACAATATAGGGGCACCAGAATTTTCATATACTAGTCGTTCTTAGGTATTAATTTATAAATACCCTTACCTTCAATAGCGACATAAATAAGTCCGTCTGGACCTTGACGCACATCCCTTACCCGGCCTTCGTCTTCCATAAATTTCTCTCTAGAAATAACCTTGTTTCCATCCATTTCTAAACGCTCCAAATATTGGAAAGACAGCGAACCGACTAGAAGACTGCCTTTCCAATTTGGATATTTTTCCGATGTTACAAAAGCCATACCGCTTGGAGCAATTGATGGTGTCCAATAGTGTATCGGTGCCTCAATACCTTCCATTTCTCTTTTTTCGGTAATAGGTGTACCACCATAGTTGATGCCGTAGGTGACCATGGGCCAGCCGTAATTGGCACCTTTTTTTATAATATTTATTTCATCACCACCTTTGGGGCCGTGTTCATGATCCCAAATTTCTCCGGTTTCCGGATGTTTTATTAATCCCTGTGGATTCCTATGTCCGTAACTATAAATCGCAGTTTTGGCACCTTCTTTTGTTACAAAAGGATTATCCTCGGGAATACTACCATCATCGAATACTCTATATATCTTTCCTCCATCTCGACTAAGATCTTGCGGATTAACGTCGCGTGCTCCTCTTTCACCAATAGAAAAGAAAAGATAGCCTTCATTGTCAAACACTATTCTTGATCCAAAATGTTGTCCTTTTGTGGTGTTAGGTCCGGCTTTGTATAGTACTTCGTTATTAACTAACCTTTTGCCCTCAATTTTGGCTCGCATTATAGCCGTGTGGCCACCTTTTTCTTCTCCTTCATCGGAGGCATAGGATAAATAAATCCATCCGTTTTCGGCATAATTCGGATGTATTGCTATATCCAAAAGACCACCTTGTCCACGCTGATATACTTCGGGCACATTACTGATTATCGATTTTTTTCCATTATTAAAATGAATTAATTCACCAGATTTTTCCGTAAGTAAAATACTACCATCTGGAAGGAACGTAAAGCCCCATGGAATCTGTAGCTCATCGATGAACAGTTCAGCAGTAAATGGAATTTTTTCTGGTGTAATAGCCTTGTTTTCAAGGTCTTGTGCGCAAGAAAAATTAAGCATTACAACGAATAAATAAAAGGGAAGCACACTTTTTTTCATAAGGCAACGTTAGAAATATGTTATAAGGTATTACAATTATTTTTTAAAGATAAAGAGAAATTATAAGTATAAATAATTACACCAAAGAATCTTAAAGACCCCAAATCTATCCGATTCTTTCAAAACTAGACTTAACCTATGCGCTCTAAAAAACCGTGGTATACACTGTATACCCTGTTGCTGATTCTTCTGTCGGTAATCGGTTCTACAGCAATTGCAAACCCAAAAGTTCGTGTTCTTTTCGAAGAAACCACACATGTGCTTAAAGAGGTAATTGGCAGTCACAGTACTATTGCTAATCCTTCTAGGAAGGCAACAGTAATTGATAGTAAATCTAAAGAAGCTGTATATAGTAACGCCACAAGCAATGCGCTCATGTTTTCTACCATCATACAAGGGGCAGATGAAGAGGTCGGTTGTAGTGTTCAAGGATTTACAGTAGCTAGATTTAATCTATGCGGTGATTTTGATGACCGCACAGTTAGTTTGTCAGGTGGTCCTTATGCTTCCGTTTCTTGGCAAATTTTAGGTGGTTCTTGTACTCCAGACATCAACGAAGACTGTCCCAATACAGGTTCTTGCTATTCAGAAGTAGCTACGGGATCTACATTTAATTTAGCTGCCAGCACTATACCAGCTACCACAGGAGCAGAATTTAGAGTTGTCGCTGATGGTCAGATATTTTATTATAAAGTAAAGAAAAGTAACATTACCCAAAGTTTTGTAAAACAAGACAACATTTGTGGTGTCCCAGGAAGAATACAGATAACCAATTTATCTAGTGCCTATGAATTTAGCATAGACGGCGGCATTTCTTGGCAAGGTCCCATATTTGCAAATCTTGGTCCCGGAACATATAATGTAAGGGCACGATTACAAAATACAGCCAATACCTGTGAATATCCATATGCTCCCATAACGATTGATCAGTTGGACCTTAATATAGAGGCTACCTTTGTAGATGCACAATGTAGTGGAGATACAGGAAGTATTACGGTAACGGCAAATAATGTACCAGGTCCTTATAAATATACTTTGCTTAATTCTAGCGGTGTAGCCCAAGAATTCACGGCTTTTATACCTGACAATCCATATACTTTTTCTGCCGTTGGTTTTGGAACTTACATCGTGCAGGTTGAAACACAGCAATGCCAAGGGGACCTCCTAAACGGAATTAATCCTCCGAGACAAAATTTAGACACTTCCGGGAACCCAATAACCATCGGTGCCGGATTAAACGCATTGGATGCTTCAACCGAAGTAAACAGTAGTTTTGGTTGCGCTACCATAAGTGATGTTGATATTATCTTGAACACTAATGGAGGTTCTGCTCCTTACACTTTTACTGTTAATGGAGGTTCCGTACAGCCTTCTTTTGGCAACACTGTAACGAACACAGGATCCACAATATTCACGGTAATTACGGCAGGTACTTATGATTTTGTAATTACGGACAGCAACGGTTGTTCCATTAGTGCATCTTCTAGTGTTGAAGAGCTTTTGCCACCGGATGTTACGGTAAGTGGTTTAGATGGTAACTGTAATAATGGTGGTGCTCAAATAGATTTTACGGTGAACGATGCACAAGGATATAATCTTTCTTATCGCGTAAACTCAGTAGACCCTTGGGTAACTACACCACAAATTTCCGTTTCGGCAGGAAGTTATCCGGATATCGAGGTTAGATATCAGCAAGGTGGTTTTGAATGCGTATTGACTTTACCGACTATAGCCGTAACGAATGTTGGGGCCATTTCTGGTAGTGCAACCAAGATTTTAGATGTTACCTGTGATGGTAGTGGGGGCACGAATGGCGGACAAATAGATTTTGTAGGTCCTTTTTCAGGTGGATCGGGAAGTGGTTATGTTTTTAGTATTGATGGTGTCAATTTTACAGGTGCCCTTTCCTATAGCGGATTAGCTGCAGGTACTTACACACCAATCATACGAGATGGAGGAGGTTGTCGTCTAGAACTTACACCTATTGATATTTTAGATACTGACCCACCTACAGATTTGGATTTTTTACAAAGTAATATCAATTGTGCAGCAGGCACATCTGATGTTACACTAACGCCTACTTCAAATACTAATATAGCAAGATATGAAGTGATTAGTCCTACTCCTGGTCTTGATGGAGATGGTGACAATACCAACAACATCATTACAGGATTAAGCACTAGTACCTCCTATATATTTCAAATTACCGATGATAATGGTTGTATTTATACAGAAGGTTTTAGTCCCGCTGTAATAAGTTCTATTCGTGTACGTGTTAAATCTGGCGGAGATTTAAGGGTTTGTAATGGAGCTACGGATGGTACCGGTACATTTATTGTTGACGGTTTCGCCAATAATTACAGTTATGATATTAACGGTGGGCTTTTTACAGGAGGTCCCCAGAACGATACAGAAATAGATTTACCGTTATCCGGAGCAGGAACATATACTATTACGATAACAGATGAGGATACAGGTTGTACAGACACAGCTTCCTTTGATATACAAGAAGCTGCAGTATTGGATTTAAGCGGCAGTAGGGTTACTGCTATGAGTTGTGATAATAACAATATTGGTCGTGTTCAAGCGGTAACAACCGGTGGTTGGGGAGGAAATAGATATACACTTGAATATCCTTCTGGTACTACTGTTGGTCCAAAATCAGGTCGTTTCTTTGGTAATCTTACAGAGTCTACGGATGCTTTGGATCTTTTAGATGTATATACCTTGACTGTTACCGATTCTGAAAATTGTACGACAACCTTTACTTTTGATTTAGAGGAACGTACCCCGCCGACTATCAATATCGTTAGTTCCGATTTGTGTTTTTCACCAACAAATAATGGATCTGTAACTGTGTCATCTTCTGGCGGCGGTCCAGGACATGAGTACCGCATAAACAACGGGGCTTTTCAAGCCAGTCCTACTTTTAATGGTTTAGTTCCTGGAACGTATACGATTGAAGTAGAAGACGATAATAATTGTAGAAATCAGGTTTCTATAACCATACCACCACAGATTAATGTAACGCTAAGTGTTATTGATGAAATTCCTTGCGCGGGAGACGGTACTTTAGGTGTTGATGTTAGCGGTGGAGATATAAGTGATTTAACATTAACAACGTATACCATATTTAAAGATGGTATTGCGATACCTGGATTTACGGGAATTCAATTGCCCTCTAATTCATTCTCTTATACGGTTCCATTTGGTGAACATGGTGATTATACAGTATCGGTTACAGATAACAATACCTGTTCGGACATTTCAGAGCCTATTACCTTTGATGAACCCACTAATATTGTAGCTACGCATAACGCAACTGGGACGAGCTGTGGTGATGCTAATAGCGGATTTATTGAAATTCTTCCTGATGCAACAGGAGGTATTCCACCCTTTGAAATAAAATTTGGACCAAACGGAAGCCTGACATATGGCGTTGGTGATGACGGTATCTATACCTATTCCTCACAAACAATTTATTCAGGTCTGTCCGTAGGAACTTATGAGTATTTAGTAAAGGATAGTAGAGGATGTTTGATTCCCGGGATTGTTGATGTAGTTATTGCTCCAGATCCTATTTTTGCACCAGATGCTATGGTTGCGCCATTAGATGCTACCTGTAGTGCCAGTGTAGTTTCCGGAGGTATTCAAATTACTTCTATTGCTGATGGTGTGGCTGAATATACCTACATCATTGAAGATTTATTTGGTGCGGAAATAACAAGAGTAACAACAGATGGTTCAACCGTTTATCCTTTAGATATTATTGATGTTGATATCATACCAGGTCAATATCAGGTCATTACTTTAGATGCAAGAGGATGTAGGGATATTGATATTGTTACGGTGGGTAGTGCTACGGTAGATATAGTTCCAGATAATACTAGCTTGCCAATTGCATGTACACCTGGTGGATTCACCTATTGTGTAGATATTGTAGGCGGTACCGGTCCATTTGATATTCGTTTAGTTGACGGTTCTCTACCTCCATTTACTTATATCTCTTTAGCGCCTGGTGTCAGAAGATATTGTTTTAGTAGTATCCAATTTGGGCAAACATTTACGGTTGAAGTTGTTGATACGGCCACCAATTGTATGTATGAGGAAGTGATAGAGGTTCCCGATGGACCTACAGATCTTGATGTTTCTTTGACTATCGATAATGCTACTTGTATCCCAGGAAATTTGGTGGATTTGACTTACACTATTTCTGGAGTTTCTATCCTTGGTCCATACGACATAGAGATTAGAAATACCGATACTGGAGCGCTTTTTTCTGCAGAAACAACAGCACTAACGACACAGACTTATCAAGTTCCTGAAGGTGCTTATAGCATTTTGGTCTATGATAACGGTACTACATGCGCTGATGGAGCAACAGCAGTTGCTACACTTAATGCACCAAGGGTAGACATAATTGAAAATATTAATGCAAATTGTAATGCAGACGGACAATTAACTGTTAGAGGAAGCGGTGGTACGCCATATCCTCCGTCCGGTGCCGGGTCACTTCCTGACGGTGCGCCATACGAATATGCCTATGTGCCCGCCGGAACGCCTGTTGACGCGAACGGTGCATTGACCCCAGCAGATTCATCAGATGATTTTTCAACAGCCTCAACCGTTACCCTTTCTGGTGCTATAGCCCCAGGCTTAGATTATGATATATGGGTAAGGGATTCTAGAAATTGTGCTTACCAGATTTCAGCTGCCGTAATTACAGAGGATCCACCATTACCTCCTCCTACATTTGATGTAAGTAATCAGTGTGATGTGCTTGCGGCCACTTTTACCATTGACGTATTTATGCCTGCCAATATAGACACACCTAATTTTACGCTGGGAGGCGTAAGTCAGTTCGGTGTTTTTGACGCAGGCGACAACCGTTGGGAGACAACCTTTACTGTAAATAGTATTGGCCTATATCGTGTAGACGTAATTGATGCCAACGGGTGTACAGGTTTTTCAGAGCCAGAAGCTTTTCAGGTTCTTTCAGCTTCGGGAGGCTTCGATACAGATCCAAACTGTATAGATTCTGATGGAGTAATTGTTATAATTGCCAATGGAGGTAGTGGTGATTTTGATTTTGAATTACAGAGTAATGTAGGAACACCTATTACGAATAATGCTACCGGAATTTTTAATGGGATTGCCGCTGGGGAATATCAGGTTTTGGTTACTGACAATCAAGTTACTGATGGAACTAATAATTGTACTTTCACGGTGGACAACATTATAAGTACTGTACCTACAGCCCCATTGATTATAGATGATGGGAAAAGCGATATTAGCTGTAATGGTTCAGATGATGGTAGTATAAACTTAACATTGGCCTCAGGTACAGATATTGATGGCATCGCTGCTTATAATATTTATGCTGGTACATTACCATTACCTCCAAGCCCAACACCATTGTTTACCAACACATCAGGTTCTTTTATCGATTTAACTCAAGGCGACTATGTTGCCCAAGTTATAACAGACAAAGGTTGTACTCATGAAATTGATGTAAATATCGCTGAACCACTAGATTTTGCGATTACAGCGTCGGCACCAGATTTTACTTGTGAGCCCGGAGCTAATAGATTTAGTTCAACTACAATAACAGTGAACGTAACTGATGTGGGAACAGTGGGTGCTGGATATCAATACAGTATTACTGGATTTTCCAACTATCAATCTACCAACACCTTTGAAATAGTAGATAATGGTAATCCACAGAATATTACGGTATACGCTATAGATGGAAACGGGTGTCAAACCACTTTTGTTTTACCCACAATAAATCAACCTACAGATGTTGTACCAAGCATCATTAATATAGAACCTCTTAATTGTAGAGATGATGAGGTAGTCAGAATACAAGTGATTGGCACGACTAATTTTACGGTATCAACGGTTTCAGCCGTTGCGGTTCCGAACTTTACTAACAATCCTGGAGATAGTTTTGTAGACGTCTACTTACCATCAGCTGGAGATTATTTGTTCGAAATTTCTGATAACATAGGAGGTTGTACGTATCCATTACCTACACATACGGTGAACGAGCCTATCTTGCCTGTAGTAATTATCAGTGAGGCAAAACCTGTAAGTTGTTTTGGTACAGATGATGGCGAACTCTTTATAGCCGTTACAGATTATGCGGGCGCTTATAGTTACACGGTATATATGGCAGATGATATCACCCGTTCAACTGTTATTGAAACCGGTTCTTTCGATACAAACAATTTTCCGGATATAAATGGTGATGACGCAAGGATTACAGGATTACCAGGTGGTAACTTGATTGTGGAAGTTGTTTCCACAGACATACCATTTTGTGATGCGGATAGTAACGTAGCCAATATTAGAACGCCAAACGGAGCTTTACAGGTTGATGCCTTACCTGTTGGTAATGTAGGTTGTAATAATGATACTGGAGAAATAGAGGCTATTGGACAAGGCGGATGGGATGCTTTTCCATATCAATTTAGATTGATGCAAAGTACCGATAGTGGCGCGACCTATAGTACGGAAATCGCTCCTTTTTCAAATGGGAACGAATTTACTGGGCTAGCATTCGGATTTTATCAAGTTGAAATCAGGGATATAGAAGGTTGTACAGATACTTTTGATATTGAACTAGTAGAGGTGCCTCAAATTGATGCGGGCATACGACAGCCACAGGGTTTAGATTGCCCCAACGGGAATAATGCGGTTTTAGAGGCCTTTGATCCGTCAACCGGAGATGCCATTACAGCAACTTCTGGTGCTATGGGTGGATTCCCAAGTGCAGGTTATAATTACAGACTACTCTATTTGAACAGTAATGATAATACGGATATTAATTCAACAAGTGGACTCCAGAATTCTCCAACTTTCATCGGTGCCAGTGGAGGGTTTATCAGTGCTGGATGGTATGCTATTGAGGTGTCGTCTAGTTTCGACTGTCTTTTTGTTACAGTTCCTTATTTTGTAGATCCACCACCACCAATAGAGCCCTTATTAGTGCAAACTCGTGTGCCTGGTTGTGGAGGAGATGGTGAAATGCGCTTGACTATAGAAAATCCAGATCCGCTGTTTACGTATCAATATTTACAGATAGAAAACGGGGTCGCCGTAGGTTCATATATCAATTTGGTAGGAACTTTGGTTCTAATACCGGGCGTGCAGGGAATCACTTATCAATTCGATGTAAGAAAGACTAGTGCATCTAGTACTTGTCTTGCGGTACGTTCTAATGGTATTACCATGACCGATGCAACAGGTATAACCATTTTACCGAATTTGCCGGATGATATCTCGTGTGCATCTGAGTTAGATGGTAGAATAGAATCCTTTGTTAATGGTGGCGTAGGAGATGACCTTTTCTACCTTTATATAGGAGACCCAGTGGACGCATTTAATCCTGCTGCTACAGCTTCTTTGTTTAGAGGTCCACAAACCGATGGAACCTTCGAAGCGCTTCCTGAGGGAGCTGCCTACTATATTGCGGTGACTAGTGGTGCTACCTGTATGGATATCGTAGGACCCTTCGAAATAGAGAGACCAGACCCTATTATTTTTGATGCTAATCCTACACCAGTATCCTGTAATGGAGCGGATGATGGAACCATAACCGTAGAGGTATTATCCGGTGGTGTTGGTCTTACTCAGTTTGCTATAGCGCCTAATTTCAATGAATTCTTCAGTGACCCTGCGAATCCGGGAGTATATACTTTTGAAGATTTAGCTGCTGGTACGTACGAGATTTTGATACAGGATGAAAACGGATGTTTTGAAAAAGACTTTATTACCGTAACTGAACCTGACGAATTACAGGTGGTAAATATACAAACCACCCCAGAACTTTGTATCGGTGCTAACGACGGTACGGCTCAATTCGATATTATTGGAGGAACACCATTTAATGACCCAACAATAAGTTCAAATCCATATTTTGAATACAAAATTGAAATGATTGATCCTGTTGATGAAACAGGAACTGCAAGTTTTACGCCTTATACAGGTCAATTGATTGAGAATTTACAAGGGGGTGCTTCCTACGCTATTTATGTTCAGGACGCCAACCTTTGTGCAATCACAGAACTGTTTACGGTAGGCATAGGAGTAAACCTTACCGCTGAACCATTGGTGCAATACGGTTGTGAGGGTATCTTTCCCAATAGTACAGTAACCGTTCAGCTGCAGGACAACAGTCTTATGAACGACGTAATGTTCGCTTTGGATCCGGTAGATCCTACAGATGCCATTACAGCAATGGGCGGAGTGGACAATGTTTGGGGTAATTTGCCTCCAGGAGACCATACGGTATACATTTATCATCAAAATGGATGTACCATATTTGTAGAATTTTCTATAGATGCTTATGACCCATTGACCTTGACGGCATTAAAAACCGGTCCTAACGAAATGGAGGTAACAGCTGAAGGTGGTTATGGCGGATATGAATACTTCTTCAACGGAGAATCTTATGGTGATGTAAACATATTTACGACCAATGAAAGTATGACCGTTAACGCTAGAGTGGTAGACGCCAATGGATGTGAGGTTGAGGTTGCTATTCCGTTTGAATTTACCGGTATGTTGGACATCCCTAATTTCTTTACCCCGGATGGCGATAATCAAAACGATCTATGGTCCGTTAGTAATAGGGAATTTTTCCCAGACATAGAGGTTAGGATTTATGATCGCTACGGAAGAGTAGTAGCCAACCTTACCGAGGTTATAGGTTGGGATGGAACGTACGATGGTAAAGAGGTGCCAACAGGAGATTATTGGTATGTCATCAACGCTAATAATAAGGAAAAACAGCGCTATGTAGGACATTTCACGCTCTACAGGTAAAAATTTAATTTTCAGAATAGTTTAAAGAAGGCCCTGATATTGGGTCTTCTTTATTTTAGAAATATCTCGCCCTAAAATAGATTTAAAACCCTAGTATTTTTCGTAGATTACCACTATGATTAATACTATCTTTTTTAGTTTTATAAATGTGAAATGTAAAGAAATGGCTTTGAAACCATATAAGTTGTATTTAGTTTTAGTATTGATTTTGGCACAAGGATGTTCAGCCCAGCAAAAATCTATTCTCATTGATGACCAATTGGAGACGGTGGTCAACGAAACCTTGAATTACTACTTATATTTTCCCGAAGATTATAATCCTGATGCAAATGAGACCTACCCATTGTTACTTTTTTTACATGGGGGCGGAGAATCCGGGGACAGTTTGGTAACAGTAAAACGAAATGGGCCACCAAAATTGATTGTTCAAGGAAAAAAATTTCCATTTTTGATTTTAGCCCCTCAAAATCCGTATCAAAATAAGTGGTGGAATACAAGGGCTGTAAAGCAGCTTCTAGATGCTACCATTGCAAATAATAAGGTAGATACTAATAGAATATACCTTACGGGCTTAAGTAGAGGAGGGGGAGCTGCTTGGGAAATGGCGGTGCAATACCCCCAAACCTTTGCCGCTATGGCGGTAGTATGCGGGATGGCGCCAGTACCCTACGCTTCTTGGATAAACAAAGAAATGCCTATTTGGGTATTTCATGGGGAAGACGATAAATCTATTCCAGTTTCAGAATCGGACGTTATGGTGGCAAAGTTGAAAGAAATGGGTTATGATGTGGAGTATACGAGATATCCTGGAGTGGGACATGATTCATGGATACAAGCTTATGAAACGGAAGAACTTTATAATTGGTTCGTTGCGCAGCACAAGAAGTCCCAATAAAAAAAGGTTAACCTTCGGTATTTTTGTTCTTTGTTTTACCTTATCTTATAACAGTGAACCACAATCAATTTTTCCTTTAAATTTTTAGTAAAAAATAAATAGTCTATCCCTCCATCTTTCAATTTTAATTTTTTTCTGATGGTAGCAACGCTATCTTGAAAGTTGCGAGTGGTTACATTTGCTTTAACAAGTCCTAGTTTTTGTATTTCCTTTTTGCTGTAAGGGATTACTGTTTTTATTTTAAAAACCCTTCCTGGAAATTCTTGTTGTTCTTTTGAGGTGTATACATGGGAATGCGGATGTAATTTAAAAAGATTCAATCGCTTTCCGATTAATTTGAACGCACCGGATTTTAGAAGCGCTGCATTAGGTTCGTATAGATAGTTTTGAGGCGTGGAAAATTCAGTTGTAGCTTCTTTTTCTTCAGACGGGAAAAATTTAAAAACCTCGTTTTTCTTATTTCCAAGATTTACTACCTTTATTGAAAAGTCGCCTTTGAAATTTTTCTCAAGAACCCAAAGAATCTCCTTTACATCGTTTTGAACAGCAATAATATGAATCTGTTTTACATACTTTAATTGGCTAATACCAATTTTCAAATCTAGCAGAGGCCCAGTTTTTATTAGAATGTTGTTAGACTTTGAAAATAGCAGGTCTAATTCCTTGGTAATATCCGGTTCACAATCTGATAAAAAATAAACTTTCTGTTTTGTATCCGTCCTTCTAGAGGGATCTATATATATCCAATCGAACGTCAATTCTGTTCGGGATAAAAACCCAATCCCGTCTCCATGAATAAAATCAATATTGGAAATACCCATTTTCTCAAAATTACTTTGGGCAATTTTGGAAAGAATTGTGTTTTTTTCTACGTGGTAGACTTGCTTTGTCTTTTTACTAAAGGCGTGAGTATCTACGCCAAACCCTGCAGTAAGATCAACCAAGGTGTCCCCGCTTATGATTTCCCCCTTGTATTGAGCGGTAACCTCCGATGAGGTCTGTGATATATTAAGTTTATTAGCGTAATAGATTTTTTCGAAAGAAAACCAGGTGGGTAATTTTTTTTTGCTTTTAAGCTTGGCTTCTATTTGTTCAGCTAACTCTTTTGTTGAGACCTTTAAGAAAGGCGATTTTTGGAACAATAATGTAGGGATGTTCACATGAAGGTTCTTGGTGATAAACTCCTGAACCTCGGTTTGCAAAATGGCATCGTTCATGAAACAGTTAAAGATTCTTAGTAAGTGATTTTACGATTTTATTATCGGCTAAAAATTCTTGTAAAATTACCTTAATAGCCGTGTATCCGGGAACTGCAATAATCATACCTACAACACCGAACAGGAGTCCTGCAATAATGATTACTAAGAAAATTTCTAGCGGATGAGATTTTACACTGTTGGAAAATATGAACGGTTGTGAGAAAAAATTATCCACTAATTGACCAATAGTTAACCCAATTAATACATAACCAGTTTTAGGGAGAATTATAGTACTGAAATCCATTCCAAGGTTACTGGTCATTGTAAGCAAAATCATTAATACTCCCCCAATGATAGGACCTATATAGGGTATTACGTTAAAAAGGGCACACAAAAAAGCGATTACTATAGGGTTTTCTATACCCACAACTAACAGTACAATGGTATAAATGACAAAAAGAATAAAAATTTGGAGTAACAATCCGACAAAGTATCTGGAAAGCAAACCGTTAATTTTATTTAAGGAGTTAACTGTTCCCTTTTCTTTAGTTATTGGAACAAAAGTCAATAGTCCGTTTTGGAAAAGTTTACTATCCTTGAGGAAAAAGAAAGAGATAAACAACACGGAAAATAGTCCTATACTAAGAGAGCTCAAAACACCTAAAATTGAATTAAGAAAATCAGGTATGAAGTTTAGATTAAGTCCCTCAAGGATATTCTTTTCGATGTCGGTTTCTTGAATAACATCTCCTACTACGTGGGACGAAAGCCCAAAGTATTGGGTTACCTCATAGTAGAGGGTATTAATGCTTTTTTGAAGTTCATCAATGTTTAAAAGTGATAGGTTTTTACTCTGCTCGGTTATTAGTGGTATAAAGAGTGCAAAAATACTGGTGATGAATCCTACCATAATTAGCATTGCTAAGATTACGGCCAAAATATTGGGAAATTTTAATCTTTCCCTAAGAAAAAATACAATGGGCCTTCCAATTAACGCAATCACCACAGCTATGGCTAAATAGGCTAAAACAGAACGTATGATATACAAGAAATATAAAACAAGTACGATACCTGTAATGATGCCTATGGCCCTTAACAGTCCGTTAGCAATGGTTTTCGAAGTCATTAATTAATTTTTAAATACATATGAAACAATATTAGCACCCATTTTTAGGGCTTGCTGGCGTATTTCTTCAGGGTCATTGTGAACAGAAGGATCTTCCCATCCATCTCCTAGGTCAGACTCAAAAGTAAACAAAAGTACCAAACGTTGCTCATAGAAAATCCCTAAAGCTTGTGGGCGTTGCCCATCGTGTTCGTGAATCTTCGGAAGTCCTTTGGGGAAACTGTATTCTTGTGAAAATATAGGATGATCTGCACCAATTTCTTCTAATTTTGTATTAGGAAACAGTGCTTCTAATTGTTTGGTTACGTATGGTTTCATGCCATAATTGTCATCAATATGCAAAAAACCTCCAGAAATTAGATAGGTTTTAAGATTTTCTATTTCTTCACCAGAAAATACTACGTTGCCGTGTCCTGTCATATGAAGGAACGGATATTGAAAAATAGAACTACTTCCTACTTCAACAGTTTTAGGTTTATCGTTTAAACGAGTTCCAATATTAGTATTGCAAAACCGAATAAGGTTTGGAAGTGCCGTTGGGTTTGAATACCAATCCCCACCACCGTTATATTTAAGTATGGCTAGTTCTTGTGCGTTTAGGCAAGACATTAGAAAAAAGGAACAATAAGTAATTAGAGTCGTAAGTTTTTTCATATCAACGAGACCGTTTGAATTCCAAATTTACATAATATAGGAACGAAAAGAATAGTCCTTCCTGCATTGTTTGTTTCGGAGTTTTACCAATAGAACTTAGAAATCTATAGTACCCGTTTGATTAGTTGTTTTTAGCCTAGAGTGTAGCTGTGTTGTATTAACCGTTATTGGTTAGTGCAACCGTGGCGCAAGCAACGATTGCTGCAGTTTCTGTACGTAACCTGGTCTTGCCCATGGATACGGGTACATATCCTTTTTCTTTGGCCATCTTTATCTCATTTTTAGTAAAATCTCCTTCGGGTCCAATCAATATCGTAGTTGGGCGGTCTGGTGCAATATTTCTTTTGAGCTCAAATCGTTCCGTATCCTCACAATGGGCCATGAACAAAAGGCCTTCTTGGGGTTGTTGAAGGAATTCCTTTAGCGTGACCAAAGGGTTGAGTTTAGGTAAATAGGCTTGTACGGATTGCTTCATTGCGGATTGGATCACTTTTTGAAACCGTTCGATCTTGATTGTCTTACGCTCTGCTCTATCGCAAAGTACCGGTGTTATTTCGTGCACACCTATTTCTGTAGCTTTTTCTAGGAACCATTCGTACCTATCGTTCATCTTCGTGGGGGCAACTACCATGTGTAATCTGTGCTTGGTAGGATATATTTTTTTGTAGTTTGTAATTTTTACAGCGCAAGCCTTAGGGTTGTTATCCGTAACAGTACCGAATAGAAAAAGGCCGCGCCCGTTTGTGATTTGAAGCTTGTCCCCAATGTTTTTACGTAATACTTTTACCATGTGTTTACTCTCAAAACTATCGAACGTAAAATTTTTGGTTTCCTCTTCTAGTTGTGGATTGTAAAATAACTGCATAGTATTTGATTATAATGTATATCTGGCTTTTGCTGTAATATCTTGTTGAGCAAAAGTTCCCTCTTTATATTTAAGATAACCTACAATGCCTATCATAGCTGCATTGTCCGTGCAATATTCAAATTTTGGAATATGTACGGTCCATCCAAATTGGGTTTCAGCGTCTACCAAAGCTTTTCTTATTCCGGAATTGGCAGAGACACCACCGCCAATTGCAATGGTTTTTATCCCGGTATGTTTTACGGCTTTCTTAAGTTTTTTCATTAAAATAGCAACAACAGTATATTGTATAGAGGCACAAATATCATCAAGATTTTGCTTTACGAAATCAGGATTTTCCTTAGATTTTCTTTGAATAAAATATAAAATATTAGTCTTAAGGCCGCTAAAACTAAAATCGAGCTCCTTTACTTGCGGTATTGGGAATTCAAAAGCAAGTGGGTTGCCATTTTGCGCATGTAGGTCTATCAATGGACCACCTGGATAGGGTAACCCAAGAATTTTAGCGCTTTTGTCAAAAGCCTCGCCAACAGCGTCGTCCAAAGTTTGTCCTAATACTTTCATATCAAAATAATCCGTGACTTTCAAGATTTGGGTATGGCCACCGCTTATCGTCATTGCTAAAAAAGGAAATTTTGGCGCCTTCATCTCCATATCGTTTATGAAATGAGCTAAAATATGTGCTTGCATGTGGTTTACTTCAATCAAAGGAACCCCTAAACCAAGGGCTAGGGACTTTGCAAACGAAATACCTACCAAAAGAGAACCCATAAGACCCGGTCCACGTGTAAATGCTATGGCTGATAACTGTTTTTTATCGATATTTGCCTTGGCCAAAGCTTGATTAACTACAGGGACAATATTTTGCTGGTGTGCACGGGAAGCAAGTTCCGGTACAACTCCTCCATATTGCTCATGAATTTTTTGACTAGCCACTACGTTGCTAAGCACTACATCGTTCTTTAGGACGGCAGCTGAAGTATCGTCGCAGGAGGATTCTATAGACAGAATATAAATAGTTTCGTTTTCCAACGTTTTTGGAATAAAAATTGAATGACAAAGGTAAAACATAAAGCCCTATCAAAAAATTAAGGAAAATACTGGTCAGAACATTATTAGTTCTGTTATTGACATGTATTTTGGGCACTATGGTGCTTTCCTTGCCTGTTGTTCAGACAAGATTGGCAAAATATGCCACCAAAACCTTAAATAAAGAATTTGGCACTAACATTAATATAGATAGATTACGCTTTTCTCTTATTTCTTGGGATACTTCACTTAAGGGAATCTATATAGAGGATTATAAAAAGGACACCCTTTTCTATATAGACGAGCTAAAGACATCTGTGTTAAGCTTAGGAAACATGGCAAGAGGTAGATTGGAATTTGGGGATATTAAAATCAATAAACTTCACTTTAAACTAAAAAGTTACTACGGGGAAAAAACAACGAATATTAATGTATTTGTAGACAAATTGGATGATAATAAACCTAGAGAGCCAGGTACACCGCCTTTTTTCTTTTCCTCTTCTTTTGTTGACATTAAGGAAAGTAGATTTCAATACATTGATGAAAATTTGGAGAATCCTGAGGCAATCCTTTTTAATAATCTAAATATTGCGGCTAATGACTTGCAGATTTTGGGTCCCCAAGTATCTACCGATATTAGCCAAATGTCTTTTTTAAGCAAAAGAGGTATCACGGTTAACAATTTGGCTACTCGTTTTAAGTACACTAGGGAACAGATGCGTTTTGATTCACTAGAAATTAAAACTCCTTTATCCTCATTAGATGGTAATCTTGTATTTAGTTACAAAAGAAAAGATTTTAGCGATTTTCTGAATAAGGTAAATATTGAGGCTGATTTTCAGGAATCTACAGTTTCTTTTGATGAAATAAATTTATTGTATGATGAGTTTGGGAAAGGAAAGTCGGCAACATTTTCAGCAAACCTTAGTGGCGTACTTAATGATTTAAATACGGATGATTTGCTGCTTTTTTCAGATAATACAGGTATCCGGGGTGACTTTAATTTTAAAAATCTTTTTAACAAACAAAAGCCTTTCATCTTGGATGCCAAGATGAAAAATGTAACCAGTAACTATTATCAACTAAATGCTCTTCTGCCTAATTTGATAGGGAATTCTTTACCCTCAACATTTAATAAATTCGGTCAGTTTACCATAAGGGGAAATGCATTGATTACCGATTCTTCCATAGATGTAAAAGTAAACTTAAATACCGCAGTTGGAAGTAGTTATGCGGATATCATCATTACCAATTTTAATAACATTGATAATGCGACTTATAAAGGTTTTGTTTCTTTAATAGATTTCGATTTAGGTAATTTTGTAGGAAGCAAAGCCTTGGGGAAAACGACCTTAGATTTTAATGTGGAAGGCAAAGGATTCGTAAAAGAAAAGCTGAATACTGTGGTTTCTGGGCAAGTATACTCCATAGATTTCAACAGATACACCTATAAAGAGCTTAAGGTTTCAGGTGTTTTAAAAAATCAACTCTTCGATGGTGCTCTAAGCAGCAATGACAGGAATTTTCGATTTGATTTTAAAGGACTGGCAGATTTTGCAGAGGAGCGTAATAATTTTAAGTTTAAGGCTGATGTCGCATACGCGGACTTAAAAACGTTGAATTTCATAAACGATAGCGTTTCTATTTTTAAGGGAAACGTAAGTATGGATATCAATGGGACCACTTTAGATAATCTGGTTGGTAATATTAATTTTACACGTACAAATTATGAGAACATAAATGATATCTATTATTTTGAGGATTTCGCTATAACCTCTTCATTTGACAATGACCTAGTTAGGACAATAAATATTAATTCCCCAGACATAATTACCGGTTTTATGAAGGGTAATTTTAAGGTAAGGGAGCTCGGTAAATTGGTTCAGAACTCCTTGGGTAGTATTTATACCAATTACCGTCCCTTTGAGATTTCCGAAGGACAAGATCTTTCTTTTAATTTTAAGATATATAACAAAATAGTTGATGTTTTTTTTCCAGAAATACGTTTTGATCCTAATACTTTTATTAAAGGAAAAATAGTAGCGGACGAGGGCGATTTTAAATTAAGTTTTGAATCACCCAGCATAGAGGCCTATGGTAATGCCGCAGAGAATATAGAGGTTAAGATAGATAATAAGAACCCCTTGTTCAACACCTTTGTTTCCGTAGGTGACTTGAATACTCCCTACTACAATCTTAAAGATTTTAACCTCATAAATACCACCTTAAAGGATACCTTGTTTTTTAGGTCGGAATTTAAAGGGGGGAGTAATCTAGACGATAGTTACAATCTTAATTTTTATCACACATTTAACAAGGAAAATAAATCCGTAATTGGCTTAAAGACTTCTGATATTAATTTTAAAGGCAATAAGTGGGTCTTGAACAAAGACGGAGATTCCAAAAACAAGGTTATTTTGAATCGATCTTTGGATAGTATCATTATCGAGGAAATTGTAATGAACAATGAAGAGCGAGAGCAAATACGACTAAGAGGACAGTTGGCAGATTCAACTTACAAGGATTTGCAGTTACAATTTAAAATTGTTTCGTTAAACAAAATCACCCCTGTTATTGATAGTCTTAAATTGCAAGGGGAGGTAAATGGTAGTCTAAACATACTCCAAAAAGACGGAATTTATTTGCCCTCTTCTAATCTAAATATAGGTGATTTTGGTATTAACGATATGCCACTTGGTGATTTGGCAATTAGTATTGCTGGAAATAGAGACTTGACGGAGTTTCAGGTGAATTCTCAACTTACAGATAAAGGTGTTGAGAAATTCGGAATTGTTGGTAAAATAGAAAATAAAGAGAAAATCCCGAAGGCTAATTTAATTGCTAATTTCAGCAATTTTAATCTAGCCCCTTTTAGTCCATTAGGAGAAGGTGTCATTAATCATATTAGAGGAGATTTGAATGGTATGATTTCTATCAAAGGGGATGTAGATAATCCTAATTTTAATGGTCTTCTTACCTTGGATAATGCGGGTATTGCAGTGCCATATCTGAACGTAGACTATAGTTTTGCAGATAGGTCCCGTGTGCGATTTTCCGACCAGACTTTTAATTTTGAAAATATAGCCTTAACCGATGTTGCTAAAAGGACAAACGCAACTTTGGATGGTACCATTACTCATAGCTATTTTGATAATTGGGTCTTAAACCTAAATGTAGACACCAATGACAATCGATTTTTAATTTTGAATACCGAATTTAAAGAAGGTGATTCGTATTACGGTACGGGTTACTTGAACGGCACGGGACGTATTTTTGGGCCTACCACGGCCTTGAATATTAATGTTAATGGAAAAACAGCCAGAGGAACTTCCCTTAAAATACCGTTAAGCGATGTTGCCAGTTTGGGTGATTATTCCTTTATAAATTTTACCGAAAAAAAGAGTAAAAAAACCATTACGCAACAACGAAGTTTAAAGGATTATCAAGGAGTGGAGCTTGAATTTGACTTGGATATAACCCCGGAGGCCGAAGTGGAAATTGTAACGGACACCAAAACAGGTAGCTCATTGAAGGGAACCGGTGAGGGAATTATTCTTTTACAGATAAATACGACTGGTAAGTTTGAAATGTATGGGGATTTCGTTGTGGTTACTGGGGAGTTCAATTATAAGTTTGGGGGTATAATTGATAAAAGATTCGCAGTTAAACCAGGGGGGACTATTAATTGGGATCAGAAGCCTTTGGAGGCTGATTTAAACATGGAAGCGGTATATTCCATAAATGCTAATCCTGCTCCCTTATTAGACAATCCAGCCTTTATTAGAAGAATTCCTACGGATGTAGTTATCAAATTGACAGGTGAACTACAAAGCCCGGATATTGAGTTTGGAATAGAGTTTCCTGGCACTAATTCCATCGTACAATCGGAACTAGAATATAGGTTGCAAGATCCTACGGTAGAAGAGAAAAATGCCATATTCTTGTTAGCACAGGGTACGTTTGTAAACGACCAAGGCGGTATTAACCAAAAAGCCATTACCGGAAACTTGATTCAAAGTGCCTCGGGTATTTTGAATTCAATTTTAGGGGATAGCAACGATAAACTAAATGTAGGGCTTTCCTATGAGCAGGGTCTTTTGGATCGTAATGCGGATATAGAGACAGATGATCGTATTGGTTTAACAGTTTCCACACAGATAAGTGATAGGGTACTATTTAATGGTGAAGTTGGAGTGCCAGTAGGCGCTTCTAGTGAAAGCTTGGTGGTAGGTGATTTTGAAATTCAACTTTTACTTAATGAAGAAGGTACATTGAGTGCTAAGTTTTTTAGTCGCCAAAGGGAAATCCAGGCCTTTTTACCTGATCAACAGGGTTCTACTCAAGGAGCAGGTTTATCCTATGAGGTAGACTTCAATACGTTTAGGGAGCTTTTTAGAAAAATCCTGAACAAAAAACCTGTCAATAATAAGGTATTACCTAAAGTAATGGAGGAACCCAAGCAGGTTTTAGAAAAGGATAGTCTTTTGTAATCCAAATCCGAGGTACAAATCCATATTATTGTACTAGCGCTAGTTCCTCAATGTTAGTAAATCACAGGTTCACATTAAATTTTGGTAAAAAAATAACAACGCAAACGTTATTGTTGGCATTATTCCAAAAGCTTTAGTTTCCAATTTCTTTATTGCCTTAACTTTTATTACTTTCGTTGGCTTAAATTTTCCCATGTTTTCAAACATTAATAAAATAGCAGTGCTAACATCAGGAGGAGATTCTCCTGGTATGAATGCGGCCATAAGATCAGTCGTAAGGACCTGTGCTTATATGAAGTTGGACTGTGTTGGGATTTACAGAGGATACCAAGGAATGATAGAAGGCGATTTTAAGCCTATGGATGCGCGTAGCGTAAACAATATTATTAATAAGGGAGGAACCATATTAAAATCTGCCAGATGTCAAGAATTTATGACGCCTGATGGAAGAAAGCGTGCTTACGCTCAGTTGATCAAAGCGGGTATTGATGCTTTTGTGGTTATCGGTGGAGACGGCAGTTTTACGGGAGCCATGATTTTTAATCAGGAATATAATTTTCCTATTATTGGTATTCCGGGAACCATTGATAATGACATTTTTGGAACCACTTATACGGTTGGTTTTGACACGGCTTTGAATACTGTAGTCGAAGCTATAGATAAAATAAGAGATACTGCCAGTTCACATAACCGGTTATTTTTTGTTGAGGTTATGGGTAGGGACGTAGGTCATATTGCCCTGAATGCAGGAGTAGGAGCAGGTGCTGAGGAAATTTTGATACCCGAAGAGAACTTAGGATTGGATCGATTATTGGAGTCTCTAAAAAGAAGTAAGCAATCAGGGAAGTCGTCTAGTATCGTCATAGTAGCTGAAGGAGATAAATCTGGTAAGAACGTATTTGAGCTTGCCGAATATGTTGAAGAGCACCTTCCTATATATGATGTTCGTGTCTCTGTATTGGGTCATATGCAGCGTGGCGGATCTCCCTCTTGTTATGATAGGGTTCTAGCAAGCAGAATGGGTGTGAAGGCGGTTGAGGCTTTATTAGAAGGCAAAACGAGTTTAATGGTAGGAATACAGGATAATAAATTAATATTGACCCCTATCAATAAGGCAATAAAAGGACATACAAAAATAGACAAGGAACTTATTAGAGTTTCAGAAATAATGACAACATAGTTTTAATCAATAAAAATAGATAAAATGTCAAACTTAAAAATTGGAATTAACGGATTTGGTAGAATAGGTAGGTTGGTTTTTAGAATAGCTGCAAAACGCGACGATTTAGATGTGGTTGCCATTAATGATTTATTGGATGTAGAGCATCTTGCATACCTTTTGAAATATGACTCTGTACACGGACACTTTGATGGAACGGTTGACGTAAAAGACGGGCATTTGGTGGTAAATGGTAAAACGGTTAGGATTACTGCAGAAAGAGACCCAAAGAACATTAAATGGGATGCGGTAGGAGCAACTACTGTGGCAGAGTGTACAGGTATCTTTACAACATTAGAAACCGCTCAATACCATATAGATGGAGGCACTAAAAAGGTTGTAATTTCTGCACCTTCCAAAGATGCACCAATGTTCGTAATGGGCGTGAACCATAAAGACGTGAAAGCATCGGACAGTATAGTTTCCAATGCTTCTTGTACAACAAACTGTTTGGCACCAATGGCAAAAGTACTTAACGATGCCTTTGGTATTGAGGAAGCTTTGATGACTACGGTTCATGCTACCACAGCTACTCAAATGACAGTAGACGGTCCTTCTAGAAAGGATTGGAGAGGTGGTAGAAGTGCTATGCTAAACATTATACCGGCATCTACAGGTGCTGCTGTTGCGGTAACCAAGGTAATACCTGCCCTAAAAGGTAAGCTTACAGGTATGGCTTTTAGAGTGCCTACTGCAGATGTATCTGTTGTAGATTTAACGGTAAGATTGGAAAAGGAGACTTCTTATGAAGAAGTAAAAAATGCATTCAAAACAGCTTCTGAAGGCGAATTGAACGGCGTGTTGGGCTATACTGAAGAGGCTTTGGTTTCTCAGGATTTTATTGGAGATGCACGAACTAGTATCTTTGATGCTGGTGCTGGGATCGAATTGAACTCTAAGTTCTTTAAATTGATTTGCTGGTACGACAACGAGGCAGGTTTTTCCAATAAAATGGTAGACCTTATTCAGCATGTAAACAGTCTTTAAAAAATACTATTTTATATAAATTGTCCTGAAAATGAGGGTTTTTTTCCTTATTTTCAGGATTCTTTTTTTAAACATATAGGTGTATGATTTTAATTGTTGATAGTGGTGCCACAAAGTCGGATTGGATTGCCTTGGACGCCAAGGGGAACCAACTTTTTTTAACACAGACCTTAGGGCTTAGTCCAGAAGTACTCACTAGGGAAGTGATAGAAGATAGATTGGCCAACAATTTTGAACTTTCAAAAAACAGAGAAAAAGTTACTGACCTCTATTTTTATGGTGCCGGATGTGGAACGGATAGGATGAAGAAATTCCTAAAGGAGATTTTTAACGATTTCTTTCCAACAGCAAGGATAAACGTAAAAGAAGACACTTATGCTGCCATCTTTGCAACTACTAAAATTGGAACACAAGGTATTGTTTGTATTTTGGGCACCGGATCAAACTGTAGTTATTATGATGGGCATCAATTATTTCAAAAGGTTACTTCATTAGGTTATATTCCTATGGATGACGGCAGTGGTAACTTCTTTGGCCGTAAATTGATTAGGGATTACTACTTCCATAAAATGCCACAAGATCTGGGAATTAAATTTGCTAAAGAGTATAATTTAGAAGCGGACCATATCAAGGAAAATCTTTATAAGCAGCCCAACCCAAATACCTATTTGGCTACTTTTGCCAGATTCTTGGTAGAGAATAAGGAACATCCGTATTCAAAAGGTGTAATAGATAAAGGGTTTCAACAATTTATCAATAATTATGTAATGCAGTTTGAGTTGGCTACTAAGGTTCCTGTCAATTTCGTAGGAAGTATTGCTCATTACTTAAGGGATGAGTTGGTTACGGTTTTGGAACGCAATGACTTGATTGTAGGTGTTATAAGACAACGTCCTATAGAAGGCTTAGTGGAATTCCACAAAGCAAATATGTAATATCTTCTATTTTATAGCTATCATAGATATTTCTACGTTTACAAACTTGGGTAAGTTGGCTACTTCAACCGTTTCCCTAGCAGGTGCTGTATCCGATTCAAAATAGGTTCCGTAGACTTTGTTGACTTGGGAAAATTGGTGCATATCGGTTAAAAATATGGTGGATTTTACTATATTTTCAAACGTCAAGTTCGCAGCGCTTAAGATGGCGCTAATGTTCTTCATAGCTTGTTCGGTTTCCTTTTCTATATCGCCCTCTATCAATGTTCCAGTTTTAGGGTCCATAGGAATCTGGCCAGATATATAGAGGGTGTCCCCGCTTAGTATAGCTTGATTGTAAGGTCCAATTGGTGCGGGAGCATGTTCTGTTTGTATTATTTTTTTCATTTTGATGCTGTTATAAAATTAATTTTGGACAGGTTGACTCCTATTTTCCCATTTTAGGTCGCTAAGTATAGAAGCGTCAATACCAATAAAGAAAAACCATCTTTTGTACTGCCCAAAGGGTGTCCAGTTGAAACGCATATTAAAACTTCCTAGATTTCGCTGAAAACGTAGTTGGGTTAAGGTAAATCCAGCATTTTTAAAGTCATATCCAGAGGATCCTCCTATCTTCCATCTTGGTGATATCTCAATATCCCCTGAGAACATTAAGGCATGATTGGTAAACGTATTTTGTCTTGCAGCGTTGTTGTAACCTAAAGAATAGGCAAGTCTAAAATCCCAGGGAATCTTTGTTCCATAAATCGGGTTTTCTATATCATCCTTGTTCTTATTTTTATCCATAGGGTTGTCTGCGAAGCTATCCGCTCTACCAAATAAATCATCTGTTCGGCCGCCACTTTGGGCGACATAATCAAAAGGGTCTTCTTCTTCCTCTTCTTCTTTTTCGTCCTTGTTTTTGCCGAACATTTTACTGCTAATGGAATAGGAGATGTTGGTATTAGCCCTTGTAAGCCTAAAAAGACTTCCGCCATTGTTAATATTAAAAGTATTTATTCTAACACCATTATTGTCTATCGCATAGGGGTCCAAATTGGCTGAAAAATTAATGGACATTTTATTATCCAAAATGTTGGTACCACCATTTATACTTAATGGACTAAGCTTCAGGGAATCAGATTCTATATTATAGGCACTAGAGAGATTGAAGTTGCTTAGAATCGGAATTTTTTTAGCTTCCAGTTTCGTGGAATCCTTGTCCCTTACTTTGGCTTCTAGTACATTGGCCAGTGAAAAACTTAAGCTGTTGGATCTGCCCAACCTCGGGGCTCCATTCAGCGTTCCTTCAAATCTACTGAACTGTACCACATCGCCATTTTCATCAATATATTCGTCGTAATACTGGTCAAAAGAAGGTGCGAATCCGTAGCTTACAGATGGGCGCATTACATGCCTAAGCGCTTGAATTTTCTTGTCCTCGCCAAAGTCAAACGTACCGTATAAGGTAGTTCCAATGCTCGCACTAAAATTATATTGATTGTAACGGTCAAAACCGCTTAACGTGTCCCGCACTACGGTTTCTGTTTCTCCATCAAATGTCTGATTAAAAGTTTCTAAGGTCCAAACATCCTCGTAATTACCGCTCATGCTTACACTAAAATGCTTTGCTACCTTAAAATTTGTGCTAATTGGGATACGATGTTTTGCGCCAATACGGGCATTATCGAACATTCTACTTGTTAGAAAATCTTCATCGTTGGTAGTAAGGCTATTTTGGGCGTTTAAATCATACTGAAAATTTATGTTTTGTATGATTCCTTTTTTTATACCATCTCTTTTAGCAAAAGGGAAAATACGCTCCATACTCGTCTGCAAAGTCGGTAAGGTCATGGTAATATTGTCTGGATTTGTTTCTGTTGCTGTAGGCGAGGTTAATTGCGAGTGGGTGGCCGTTAAACTCATGTTTACAGATGGGTATGCAGGAAAGGTCTTGGAATAAGATACAGAGGATGATAAGGTATTATTTTGCGTATTAGGTAAATTTTGTTGTTGTAGGGAATTCCTGTAAAACTCGCTACTACCTAGGTTTACAGATGCAGAAAATCTGGAATTGGGACTTGCTTTTGTGTCTTGTGAATGTGAAATCTGAATGTTATAGTTTCTGGTTAAGCTGTAATCACTAAATCCCTTCTGGCTGCGCACTTGGTTTTCATACCTAAAGTTGACATTTCCTCTATATTTATAACGTTTCGTATAAACGGATGCCCCTCTAACACCCCAACTTCCGTTGGTGTAAAAATCACCGGAAAACGTAATGTCGGCATAATCTCCGAGGGGAACGTAGTAGCCCATATCTTGCAGGAAAAAGCCTGTATTTGGGTCACTTCCAATAAACGGCATTAAAACACCTGCAGACCTGCCTCCGGAAAGAGGAAAATAAGCGAAGGGCAATGCTATTGGCGTTGGAACGTCGGAAATATATAAATTGCTTAATCCTGCGATAACCTTTTTCTTGGGAACCATTTTGGCTTTCCGTACACGTATGTAATAATCTGGATCAATAGTGTCTTTAGCTGTAGTCAGTCGAGCCTCGCTCATAAAGTAAACGGAGTCATTTTCCTTTTTTGTGATTTCGGCGTACACTTTCATAGAAGCGTTGCCTAAACCATCGGCCGCAGCATCTTGTTCTGTTCGTGAGTTCCAGATAATAGCCTTTTGTGTATCAAAATTAAACCGGATAGAATCAGGGATAACCACGTTGGAACCTTGTTTAAAATAGGGGAGTTGGGTGTAGTTTCCTAAGGAATCTTTTAATCTTCCAGCATAGACTTCGTTTTTAATATAGTCCATGATAATAACCCCTGCCTTTAATTCGGTGCCTTGATAGTAGATTTCAGCTTCGTTATATAGGTAAATTTTGTTCTCCTTTTGACTCAGTTTTACATAGTCTGTGGCCTTATACGTTATTTTGTCTAATAACAGTGGTGGTTTTTTGTTAAGTGAGTCGGAGGCAATTGAATCTAGAGCAATACTGTCCCTTACTACAGGAGCAGGAAATAGAGGTGCTATAATGGTATCTTTAATAGCCTTGATGCCTAGCGGTACAATTTTGTCTTCTTGAGCACTAAGGGAAAACACGCCAACAAAAAGGATGCAGAGGAAAAGTACGAGGTGTTTATTTGATTGCAAGGCTTTATATCCTATTTTTGTAAAGGTTTGGCAGTCCAATGGGCCATTGGTTTCAATTATCAAACTTACATATATTTTTTATTCCCTTTGTAGGGTATTACCATAATTTTAACCATAACAAGGGCTTTAAAACCCCATATGAACATGAAAATTAAATCTCTTTTGTCTATTTTGTTTTTAGCGTTTTCTTTGCTTTTATTTTCATTTAAACCTTTTTACAGCCAAGCAGAGACCACAGAGCCTTTTGTAGTGGTACTGGATGCAGGGCATGGTGGCCATGATCCTGGAAATCTAGGTAATGGATATTTGGAAAAGAATATTGCTTTAAATATTGTGTTAAAAGTGGGAGCACTTTTGGAGAAAAATAAAGACTTTAAAATTATATACACACGTAAAGACGATACATTTATTGATCTTTTTGTGAGAGGGGAGATTGCCAACAAAGCCAATGCAGACCTTTTTGTTTCAGTGCATTGCGACTCACATACTTCAGACGCCCATGGGGCCGGCACTTTTGTTTTAGGATTGCATGCCAATAAACAGAATTTTGAAATCGCAAAAAAGGAGAACTCAGTAATTTATTTAGAGGATAATTACGAAACACGTTATGCAAATTATGATATAAACTCCCCGGAGTCTGTCATAGGCCTTACCATTATGCAAGAAGAATTTTTGGATCAGAGTATTGCATTGGCGAAAATGATTCAGGATAATTTTTCAGGAAAATTAAAGCGCAACAATAGAAAGGTAAAACAAGCAGGATTCATTGTCTTACATCAGACTTTTATGCCTAGTGTCTTAGTAGAAACCGGTTTTTTGACGAATAAGAATGAAGGTTCTTACTTGAATTCAAAAAAAGGACAAGTAGAAATGGGAACGGCTATAGCCGAAGCTATTTTAAAATATAAGGGAGCCACGAAAATTAGTACTACAAATATTGCTATGGAAGAGGTACTTGTTGAGGAAGAAAAGTCTTCTGGGACGCCTATAGAAAAAGCAAAAGAACCCCTTGTAAAGGAGATAGAAGCAGCAGTGATTGTCGAGAAAGTTGTGGAAACTCCCCCAATCGCTGATAAAAAAGAACTGGAAACCAAAAGTGAAGAAGTCATTACTGCTACTAGCATTCCTGTGGCGGAAAAAAAGGAAACCTTGAACAAAGATTCTTTGGTAACTTTTAAAATACAGCTCATGGCAAGCGGGAAAGATTTACCATTAACTTCGGAAAATTTTAACGGTTTAAGCCGTATTTCAAAAGAACCTTACAAGAATTTATTTAGATATATGTACGGGGAGACGCGTTCTCACCGAGAAGCCGAAATGATGAAATCCAATGCAGCAGCAAAAGGATACAAAACGGCTTACCTTGTTGCTTATAAAGAAGGAATTCGAATACCAATTGGAGAGGCTCTGAAGGAGGTTTCGGAATAAACGACGTTCGTTTAATAATTATTTCTAATTTTGTTAATAACCTTAAATCCATTTTTTTGAAACTATCCAGGGAGCTTAAAACAGGAATAATAGTTATTGGAGGAATCTTACTCTTTGTTATGGGGTTTAGTTATCTAAAGTCCACACCTCTTTTTGATAATAGTAAAACGTTGTATGCCGTTTATCCCAATGTTGGTGGGTTGCAATCTGGAACGGTTGTATCTATTAATGGATATGGCGTAGGTAAGGTGAACGATATCCGTTTTATAGACACCAAGGGAAATTTGGTGGTTACATTTACAGTTAGTAGTGAGTTTCAATTTTCTGAAAATAGTAGGGTTGAGCTTTATGATACAGGTATTATAGGAGGTAAGGGATTACAGATTATGCCTATTTTTGATGGTGCTCCAGAAGTGCAATCTGGGGATACTCTCGCCACTGATACCAGACCTGGTCTTACAGAATTGGCACAACAAAAGTTAACGCCTTTATTTAAAAAGTTTGAATCTGCGGTCACCGATGCCGATTCTGTAATGATGAATGTTAACGATGTATTGGATACCAAAACAAAGAATGATTTAAGAAAAGCTATCAGCGGTTTAAGCAAGCTTATGGTAAGTCTTAATGGCAGTGCCGGTACCCTAGATCAAATGCTTAAGGATAACCAAGGTAAGTTGGGTAGTTCGTTGGATAATTTTGATGTGCTTACTTCTAATTTTGCCAAGTTATCCGATTCTCTTAACAATGCGGGATTAGGAAGAACCTTGGCTAGTTTACAATCAACCGTAGCAAGTTTGGATAATATCATGTCGAAATTAGAAAAAGGCGATGGTACGCTAGGTAAGCTCATGAACGATAAAGAGCTCTATTCCAACCTAAACAACGCCTCTATGGAGCTTGATTTACTTTTGCAGGACTTTCGTTTAAATCCTAAACGTTATGTAAACGTTTCCGTCTTTGGAAAAAAGCAAAAAGAGTATGCGGTTCCGGAAGTTGACCCGGCCGAAACCATAGAAAACTAATTTATGCAATACATATCTAATATTTTATTTGCCCTTATTCTGATTTTGGGGATAGGTTTTTTTGCAAGAAATGTGGGTCGTTTGAAGCGAAATATTTTCCTAGGAAAGGATAAAGATGTAAGTGATGACAAATCCCAGCGCTGGAAGAATATGGCCAAAATTGCTTTAGGGCAGTCAAAAATGGTGGTAAGGCCCATAGCTGGAATCCTTCATATTATTGTTTATGTTGGCTTTGTGATTATAAACATAGAAGTACTCGAAATTATTATTGATGGACTTTTAGGTACGCACAGAATTTTTGCTGGACTAGGAATTGTTTATGATGTATTGATAGCTTCTTTTGAAATTTTGGCCTTTTTGGTAATCGTGGCTGTAGTCCTGTTTTGGATACGAAGAAATGTGATCAGGCTTAAACGCTTCATGAAACCTGAAATGGAAGGATGGCCTAAAAAGGATGGAAACCTTATTCTTTATATCGAATTAGTGTTGATGTTCCTTTTTTTAACGATGAACGCGGCAGATTTTCAATTACAACAAATTGGTGCTGTTGATTATCCACAAGCAGGTTCCTTTCCCATAAGCCAGTTTATTTCTGTTTGGTTTCAGGGTTTGTCGGAAGCTACCTTAATTTTAATTGAAAGAACGGCATGGTGGATTCACATCGTTGGTATTCTATGCTTTTTAAATTATTTATACTACTCCAAGCACTTACATATTCTATTAGCCTTTCCTAATACGTATTTCGGTAAGCTTACACCTAAAGGTCAATTGCCCAACTTGGAATCGGTAACCAATGAGGTAAAGCTAATGATGGACCCTTCAGCTGACCCATTTGCAGCGCCAGCCGAAGATGCTCCGGTACCTGAAAAATTTGGAGCATCGGACGTACAAGACTTGGACTGGGTACAATTACTAAATGCATATACCTGCACGGAATGTGGACGTTGTACTAGTGAATGTCCAGCGAACCAAACCGGTAAAAAACTGTCTCCACGGAAAATAATGATGGATACCCGGGACCGTTTACAGGAAGTAGGCAAGAATATAGATGCGAATAAGGGAACATTTAAAGAGGACGGAAAGCAGCTACTAGATGATTATATTACGCGTGAGGAATTATGGGCCTGTACGTCCTGTAATGCTTGCGTAGAGGCATGCCCAATAAGCATTGACCCATTGTCTATTATTATGGATATGCGTCAGTACCTTGTTATGGAGCAATCTGCTGCACCAACCGATTTGAATAATATGATGGGAAATATAGAAAATAATGGAGCTCCTTGGCCTTTTAACCAGATGGACCGATTAAATTGGAGCAAGGAATCATAAAAAAATTAGCTATGTCAACTGAATTGAAAGTGCCCACTATGGCAGAACTATTTGCCGCTGGTCAACAACCCGAAGTCTTGTTCTGGGTAGGCTGTGCCGGTAGTTTTGACGATAGGGCGAAGAAAATAACAAAAGCTTTTGTTAAGATATTGAACAAGGCGCAAGTTTCGTTTGCCGTACTGGGTACGGAGGAGAGTTGTACTGGAGATCCCGCTAAAAGGTCAGGGAACGAGTTTTTATTCCAAATGCAGGCTGTTACGAATATCGAGGTAATGAATGCTTATGGTATAAAGAAAGTGGTTACGGCTTGTCCACACTGCTTTAACACGCTTAAGAACGAGTATCCAGGACTAGGAGGAACTTATGACGTTGTGCACCATACCCAATTTTTAAAGCAATTATTAGAAGAAGGTCGCATTACTATGGAAGGTGGTGCATTTAAAGGAAAAAGAATTACGTTCCATGACCCCTGTTACTTGGGCAGGGCAAACGGGGTATACGAAGCACCCCGTGACCTTATACGAAAACTGGATGCAGAACTGGTAGAGATGAAAAGCTGCAAATCAAGAGGACTTTGCTGTGGCGCAGGAGGTGCCCAAATGTTCAAGGAACCGGAAAAAGGGGATAAGGATGTAAATATCGAACGTACCGAACAAGCTTTAGAGACACAACCAGAAATTATAGCAGCAGGCTGCCCTTTTTGTAATACTATGATGACTGATGGTGTAAAGAATAAAGAGAAAGAGAGCTCGATAGCTGTAATGGATATTGCTGAGTTGATTGCCACAGCAGAAGAACTTTAACCCAAACTAAAAAAAAATGTTAGTAGATTTTAGCACATTGCCGGATACGGCCCGTATATGGATATATCAATCCAACAGAAGTTTTACGGTTGATGAATTAGAAGCCATAGCCACGCAGACAGACGAGTTTATTAGTCAATGGACAGCACATGGGCAGGATTTAAAGTCAGGATACGAAATGCGGTATAAGCGTTTTATAATTATTGGTCTTGATCAAAGCGGCCAATCCGCAACAGGTTGTTCTATTGATGCTTCGGTGCATTTTATACAGAATTTAGAGAAGAAGTATAATGTGGAGTTGCTAGATAAAATGAATGTTTCTTACAAGCAAGGTGAATTTGTAGCGTACAAAACCTTGCTGGAATTTAAAGCGATGGCAAGGCAAAAAGCGATTTCTAAAAACACCATAGTTTTTAACAATCTCGTGGCTACTAAAGGTGAGTATAAAGAGCATTGGGAAGTTCCAGCTTCGGAAAGCTGGCACGCGCGTTTTGTTTAAGGTATTATCTCTTTAAATACCCTATTTTACTAGGTTATATCGATGAAATGCAATATTTTTCATTGTTTAAAGTTATCTCCATACATTTGAAACTCATGCGTTCGTTTTTTACGTCACTTCTTCTACTTTTTAGCTTTTATTTGGTTACTGGACAAAATCCGCTAGTAGTCGTTGATAGTCTATCCCAAGAAAAATGGGTAGATTTTGAGTATAGCAGCATGACCTTGGAACAAAAGATTGGCCAATTGTTTATGGTCAGTATAGCCTCTGAACAAAATAAAACTTCCACCGACAATATTAAGGATTTGATTGCCAGACATCATATAGGTGGGGTTATTTTTTCAAAAGGAGGTCCCGTGAGACAAGCTAATTTATGTAATGAATATCAATCTTTGTCTAAAGTACCTTTACTCATAGGTATGGATGCGGAATGGGGTCTTTCCATGAGATTAGATTCTACCTATGCATTTCCTTGGAATATGACCCTGGGTGCTATATCTGATAATAAGGTTGTTGAAAAAGTAGGCCGCCAGATAGGTAAGCACGCAAAAAGATTAGGCGTACATATCAACTTTGCCCCTGATATTGACATCAACACCAATCCCAATAACCCTATAATTGGAAATCGTTCTTTTGGAGAAAATAGAGAGAATGTTGCGGAGAAAGGTATTGCTTTTATGAAGGGGATGGAAAGTGTTGGGGTGTTATCTAGCGGGAAACATTTTCCAGGTCATGGAGATACAGCCGTGGATTCGCATCTTGCACTTCCAGCGCTAACCTTCTCCAGGGAACGCTTGGACAGTTTAGAACTCTATCCCTTTAGAAAATTAATAAAAAATGGGTTGAGTAGTGTGATGGTTGCACATTTGGAAGTGCCAGCTCTAGAGCTAAAAGAAGGTCTTCCTTCTTCTCTTTCTGAACAGATTATTTCCGGTATTTTAAAGGAGGAAATGGGTTTTGAAGGTTTGGTTTTTACGGATGCCTTGAATATGAAAGCGGCGGCTAATTATGGGAGTCAAGGAGAAGTAGAACTAGCCGCTTTTATAGCAGGTAATGATATTCTTTTAATGCCTAAAAATGTTGCGGAAGCACATACTAAATTATTAAAAGCTTATGAAATAGGTAAAATTACGGAGGAACGTTTGGCGTATTCTGTAAAGAAAATTCTAATGGCTAAATACAAAGTAGGCTTACATAATTATGAGCCTATTACACTTCAAAATCTCTATGAAGATTTGAACTCCTTAGAAGATGATCTTATTTATGAAGAGGCCATAGAGCATGCCATTACCGTCCTAAAGAATAAATTTAATGTATTAGGGATAAAGAATCTACAGAATAAAAAAATAGCCTATGTTAAATTTGGAGATTCCCCCACTGGTGATTTTTTGGAAGCACTGAACAAATACACCAAGGTTACACAGATAAATGGTAGTGATATTGCCATACTAAAGAACAAACTATCCGATTATAATTTGGTGATTATAGGGCATCATAAAAGCAATGAAAGTCCTTGGAAATCATATGAGTTCTCCAAAACCGAACTTGCATGGTTACAGGAAATTTCTAATCAGAGGACTTCTAACCTAATTTTATGTGTTTTTGCCAAACCATACGCAATATCTAAGATTGCAACGTTTCAAAATATAGATGCGGTAGTGATGTCTTATCAAAATAGTGCTATTGCGCAGCGTAAAACTGCTGAAGTGCTCTTTGGTGCCATCCCAACTTATGGAGCAATTCCCGTTTCTACTAATTCCGAGTTTCCTTTAGGTTCAGGAATTCAGCTCAAATCTCTTAAAAGGCTAGGATACACAATTCCTGAACGCGTTGGAATGAGCTCAAAAAAATTATCCGGGGTAGACAGGTTGGTTCAAAATGGATTGGACAGTCTTATGTTTCCAGGTGCTCAAGTCCTTATCTCCAGAAAAGGAAAGGTAATTTATAATAAAAGTTTTGGTAAACCTACGTACAAAAGCAAGGATAGTATCACAAATGAGTCTATTTATGACTTGGCTTCTCTTACTAAAATACTAGCCACCCTTCCCATGGTTATGAAAATGGAGGAGGAAGGGAAAATAGCCCTAAATGATACTTTTGAGGAGTTGGAGCCCCGGTATTCTGATACCGAAATAAAGAATGTTACGGTTCTAAAGGCATTATCACATTATGGTAGGTTACCAGCTTGGATTCCTTTTTACATCAATACCTTGGATAAAGATAGAAAACCTTCGAAAATTCTGTATCGAACTAAACCTACGCTAGGTTTCTCCAATAGAGTATCGGACAATTTATATATCATAGATTCATACAAGGATTCCATTTATGATCGTATTGGGCGGCAGGACCTAAAATCTAACCGATACCGATATAGTGATGTTCCTTATTACGTGATGAAAAAGTACGTGGAGGACACCTATGGGAAACGACTAGATAAACTTTCGAATGATTTTTTATACGCACGAATAGGTGCCAACTACACGGGATATAATCCATTGGACAGATTTTCAAAAAATCAGATCGTACCATCTGAAGAGGATAAATATTATAGGTATCAAACCGTACAAGGGTATGTGCATGATATGGGTGCTGCAATGCAAGGCGGAGTTGGGGGACACGCTGGTCTTTTTAGTAATGCCAACGATATCGCCAAAATAATGCAAATGTACCTTCAGAATGGTTACTATGGAGGTGCTAACTTTTTCAATTCCAGAACTGTAAAAAAGTTCAATACCTGTTATTTTTGCGATAAGAACGTGAGACGCGGAGTGGGATTTGATAAACCACAGCTTGAAAATAGCGGCCCTACCTGTGGTTGTGTATCCAGAAAGAGTTTTGGTCATAGTGGCTTCACAGGTACGTACACCTGGGCAGATCCGGAAGAGGAAATTGTTTATGTGTTTCTGTCAAATAGAACCTATCCAACAGCTTCTAATACCCTATTAGTTAAATCTGCGTTAAGAACAAGGATTCAGCAGGTTATTTACGATGCTATTTTAAATTAAAAAGTAGTTTTGTACTTATGAAGATAGCAATTGTATGTTACCCAACTTTTGGAGGTAGTGGTGTCGTAGCAACGGAACTTGGCATAGCCTTAGCAAATAGAGGCCATGAAGTACACTTTGTTACGTACAGACAGCCGGTTAGGCTAGATTTGTTAAACAATAATATTTTCTTCCATGAGGTACACGTGCCTGAGTATCCTCTTTTTCACTATCAACCGTATGAGCTTGCACTTTCTAGCAAGTTGGTAGATACCATTAAGCTGCATAAAATAGATTTATTACACGTGCATTATGCTATTCCACATGCCTATGCAGGGTATATGGCAAAAAAGATGCTAGAGGAAGAAGGGATTTTTGTTCCTATGATAACTACGTTGCACGGTACTGATATTACTTTGGTAGGAAAGCATCCATTCTATAAGCCAGCCGTTACGTTCAGTATAAATCAGTCTGATGTGGTAACTTCGGTTTCTGAAAGTCTAAAGCAGCGTACCTTGGAAATATTTGATATAAAGGGCGAAATTGAAGTAATTCCAAATTTCATAGATACCAATAAATACAGTACTACGTTTACGGATTGCCAGCGTTCTAATATGGCCCAAGATGATGAACGTATCATTACACATATTAGTAACTTTAGGAAAGTAAAACGGATACCGGATGTAATACGTGTATTCCACAAAATACAAGATAAGATTCCTGCTAAATTAATAATGGTAGGGGAGGGGCCAGAAAAGGAGGCAGCTGAGCAGTTGTGTGAAACTTTGGGAATATCTAATCGCGTTGTCTTTTTAGGAAATAGTAATGAAATAGATAAGATTCTTTGTTTTTCGGACTTGTTTCTTTTGCCTTCTGAAACAGAAAGTTTTGGTCTAGCGGCGTTAGAGGC
>CAZDOW010000012.1:4837-57769 GCA_964507115.1 uncultured Maribacter sp. | reverse complement strand
TTCCTCAGATTTCGAAGGGAAGTTTGAATTTCGCCCTTTGGAACCTGGTTATGGATTAACTGTTGGGAATGCATTAAGAAGAGTATTGCTTTCTTCCTTGGAAGGGCATGCTATTACATCCGTAAGGATTGACAAAGTTGAACATGAGTTCTCTGTAATACCGGGAGTTGTTGAAGACGTAACCGAGATTATATTGAATTTAAAGCAAGTTCGCTTTAAGAAACAAATCGAAGATTCCGAGGCAGAAGTAGTTTCTATTTCTGTAAGTGGAAAAGATCAGTTGACTGCAGGTGATTTTCAGAAATTTATTTCTGGATATCAAGTGCTGAATCCTGATTTGGTAATTTGTAACATGGATGCTAAAGTTAGCATAAACATGGAGATTACCATTGAGAAAGGTAGGGGATATGTTCCTGCTGAGGAAAATAAGAAGTCTGGTACTCCAATTGGAACTATTGCAATAGATTCTATTTTTACACCCATTAAGAATGTTAAGTATAGCATTGAGAACTTTCGTGTAGAGCAAAAGACAGATTATGAAAAACTAATCTTCGAAATTGTTTCAGATGGTTCCATACATCCAAAAGATGCGCTAACAGAAGCTGCTAAAGTTTTGATTCATCACTTTATGTTATTTTCTGACGAACGTATTACTTTGGAGGCAGATGAAATTGCTCAGACAGAGACTTACGATGAGGAGTCCTTGCACATGAGACAATTGTTGAAAACCAAGCTTGTAGATATGGACTTATCCGTTCGTGCACTTAACTGTTTAAAAGCAGCAGAAGTGGACACCTTAGGAGATTTGGTTTCTTTCAATAAAAATGATTTAATGAAGTTTAGAAACTTCGGTAAAAAATCGTTGACAGAATTAGAAGAGCTTGTTATCAACAAAGGTTTAAGCTTCGGTATGGATTTGTCAAAATATAAGTTAGATAAGGATTAATTGCTATTTCTTACAGGAAGGGATATTCCCTCAGTTGGAGAAATACTTAGAATAGAAAAATGAGACACGGTAAAAAAGTCAATCATTTAGGAAGAAAGAAAGCGCATAGACATGCTATGTTGGCCAATATGGCCTGTTCCTTGATTGAGCACAAAAGAATCAATACTACGGTTGCAAAGGCGAAAGCTTTAAGATTATTTGTTGAACCCTTGATTACAAAATCAAAGGCTGAGAATAATAAGACAACAGAGAAGGGTACGCACAATAGACGTATTGTTTTCAAGAACCTTAGAGATAAGTATGCTATTACAGAATTGTTTAGCGTAGTCTCTGAAAAAGTTGCTGACAGACCAGGCGGGTATACTAGAATAATAAAGCTAGGTACACGTTTAGGAGATAATGCGGATATGGCGATGATAGAGTTGGTAGATTTCAATGAAATTTACAACGCTGGTAAGCCTAAGAAAAAGTCTACGAGAAGAAGTAGACGAGGTTCTGGTGAGAAAACAGAAACTCCTGAAGTGGTAGTAGCAGATGCAGTAGTAGAAACAGAAACAGAAGCACAAACTGATGCTGAAGTTAAAACTGATGATTCTGAAAAATAGAATGTCGATAATTTTTGATAATTTTAAAAGGATAAGCTTAAAAGCTTATCCTTTTTTTTTGTTTTTTTGTTAAACTATAATTTAGCCGTATAAAGTATGAAGTATCAATCCAGGAAGAAAGCATTAATACTGTTAGCCGATGGAACTATTTTTCATGGAAAAGCTGTTGGTGATAAAGAAGGAACCGCATTTGGTGAAGTTTGTTTCAATACAGGTATGACCGGATATCAGGAAATCTTTACAGACCCATCCTATTTTGGCCAGTTAATGGTTACAACGAATGCACATATTGGAAATTATGGTACCAATTCTAACGAGATAGAGTCGGAATCCATTAAGATTTCGGGATTAATCTGTAGAAATTTTAGTTATGAATATTCTAGACCAATAGCAGATGCTAGTTTAGGAGAATTTTTAGATAAAAATAAACTGTTTGCTATATCTGATGTGGATACGCGAGCGTTGGTTAGTTACATTCGAGATAACGGCGCAATGAATGCTGTAATTTCTACAGATGTGGAAAACGTGGAAGCGCTTAAGCAGCAACTAATGGAAGTTCCGAGTATGGAAGGTTTGGAGCTAGCATCTAAGGTTTCTACAACGGATGCTTATTTTGTTGGTAATGAAAATGCTTCCTATAAAATTGCTGCTTTGGATATCGGTATTAAAAAGAATATTCTTAGGAACCTTTCAAAAAGAGGTGCTTACATTAAGGTATTTCCTTACAATGCTAGTTTTAAGGAGCTTTCCGATTGGAATCCGGATGCATATTTCATTTCAAACGGGCCTGGAGATCCGGAACCTTTGACTGACGCCATCGCTACTGCCAAGGAAATTATTAAAACGGAAAAGCCACTTTTTGGTATTTGTTTAGGGCATCAAGTAATTGCATTGGCTAACGGGATTTCTACCTATAAGATGCACAATGGTCACAGAGGAATAAATCACCCGATTTTAAATTTACTTACCGGTAAAGGTGAAATTACTTCTCAGAACCATGGATTTGCTATAAATAGGGAAGAAACAGAATCTAACGATACTATCGAAATTACACATGTTCATTTAAACGATAATACCGTTGCTGGTATTCGAATGAAAAATAAGGATGTTTTTTCTGTTCAATACCATCCCGAGGCGAGCCCAGGACCACATGACGCGGATTATCTTTTTGATGAATTTTTTAAATTGATTGAGAAAAACACAAAAGAGTCGGTGTAAGTTTAAATTATCGTTATGTTATTGGCAATTACAGTGTAAGTTAGAAACCTTTGAAAGCCCTGTTTTGTACCTTTACATAACAAGAGTTAACTAATTTTAAATAAAGAATATAGATGAGTATCATATTAAATGTTCATGCAAGGCAGATTTTAGATTCTAGAGGTAATCCTACAGTAGAAGTAGATGTAGTTACTGAGAATGGTGTAATGGGTAGGGCTGCTGTTCCTTCCGGAGCTTCTACCGGAGAGCACGAGGCGGTTGAACTTCGAGATGGAGGTACTGCATTTATGGGTAAAGGTGTGACAAAAGCAGTGGACAACGTAAATAGTATCATTGCCGAAGAAATTTTGGGAATGTCGGTTTTCGAACAAAACTTGTTGGACCAAACTATGATTGATTTGGACGGTACTCCAAACAAGTCAAAATTAGGTGCAAATGCCATATTAGGTGTTTCTCTTGCAGCTGCAAAAGCTGCAGCGAATGAGCTAGGTTTGTCCTTATTCAGATATATTGGAGGGGTAAGTGCAAATACATTGCCTGTACCTATGATGAATATTATTAACGGTGGTTCTCATTCGGATGCGCCCATAGCGTTTCAGGAGTTTATGGTAATGCCAGTTAAGGCGAAAAGCTTCTCACACGCTATGCAAATGGGAACAGAGATATTCCATAATCTTAAAAAGGTTTTACACGATAGAGGTTTGAGTACAGCAGTAGGTGACGAGGGTGGTTTTGCTCCTAATCTTGCAGGAGGGACTGAAGATGCTTTGGATACTATAGCTGTTGCTGTTGAAAAAGCAGGTTATAAGTTGGGAGATGATGTTATGATTGCTCTTGATTGTGCCGCAGCAGAGTTCTTTGTTGATGGTAAATATGACTATACCAAGTTTGAAGGGGACAAGGGAGTAATTAGAACTTCTGAGGAGCAAGCACAATATTTGGCTGACCTAGCTGCTAAATATCCGATAATTTCCATTGAAGACGGAATGGATGAGAATGACTGGGACGGTTGGAAAGCACTAACGGATAAAGTAGGGGATACCGTGCAGTTGGTTGGTGACGATCTTTTTGTTACTAATGTGGACCGGTTGTCTACCGGAATAGAAAAAGGTATTGCTAATTCTATATTGATTAAAGTAAATCAAATAGGAACACTAACCGAAACTATAGCGGCAGTAAATATGGCCAAGAATGCGGGTTATACTTCTGTAATGTCACACCGCTCTGGTGAAACGGAGGATAATACTATTGCAGATCTTGCCGTAGCATTGAATACGGGTCAGATTAAAACAGGCTCCGCATCTCGATCAGATCGTATGGCAAAATACAATCAACTACTACGAATAGAAGAGGAATTGGGAAGTATGGCCTACTACCCGCAAGAGAAAGCTTTTAATATAAAGTAATAATCTAAATATGTTTAAAGCCTTTCTTAGTCAGAAAGGCTTTTTTTTTGGTTTAATCCAAAAAAGTTACCTACCTTTTTCACATAGTATTAGAAACCTCCACTATTTTTATTATATGAATAATTTTCTTTTTGTAGCCGCAGAGAATGATGCCATTCCAGATTGTAAAGCTGGTGGCATGGGAGATGTTGTCCGGGACGTCCCAAGAGAAATTGCTAAACGTGGCGATACTGTGCATGTTGTAGTACCTGCGTATTCAAGGTTGCATAAAAATGGTATTTTTAAAACAAATCTAGATTTTAATCTTCGTGGTACTACCTATCGTGCGGAATTGTACGAGGTTAAACCCAAGAAGGAATTGGCTAATATTGTCCACTATGTAATACATCATCCAGAAATTGAGGAAGGTGGCATAGCCCATATTTATCACGACGATCCTACTGAACCATTCTACAATGATTTTGTAAAGTTCATGATTTTTAACACCGCGGTTGCAGAAGCTATCAAAATAGATGCTTTTGGTCAATTGGATATTGTTCACATGCACGATTGGCATTCCAGTGCGGTATTATTTTTAAAGACATACCATCCAAATTATAGCGCATTAAAAAAGATGCGCTATGTATATAGTATCCATAACCTGGCTATCCAAGGTATTCGTCCCTTTTACAACAACTATGCTTCAATACATAATTGGTTTCCTGAAATCAATTTAGACCATGATGCGCTTATGGATCCCCGCTATCAGGACTGCATAAATCTTATGGCAGTAGGGATAAGATTAGCGGATGCTGTACACACGGTTTCACCTTCCTACAAGGAAGATGTGCTCATGCCAAGTAGAAAGCCAGAGTTTATTGGAGGTGAAAGTCTGGAGAAAGATTTGCAGAAAGCGGATAACGAGGGTCGACTCTTTGGCATATTGAATGCTTCCAATTATAGTAATATTAGGGTAGCGGAAACTGGATTCCTATATCGGAATACCGTAAAGGCAATTTTTAGGTGGTTACAGGACGAATCCAAAAAGTATAAAGCAGATTTTTTAGCTCATACAGGTGAAAAGATAATGGAACATGTTGGCAATAGACCTAGATTCATTGTTTCTAGTGTGGCTCGGCTAACAGAACAGAAGTTTTATTTCTTTAAACGATCCCCAGAGGCTTTGGAGCAGATTCTAAAGAGACTTGAAGCTGTGGGAGGTATTTTTATACTATTAGGCACTGGTGACCCAGATTATGAAGAGCACTTTCGTAAGATGAGCTATAAATACAAGAATTTTATCTTTACAAATGGTCAATCGGAAGACCTAATTGACTCCATGTATTTGGAGACGGACCTTTATTTTATGCCTAGTTTATTTGAACCTTGTGGAATAAGCCAAATGTTAGCTATGAGAAACGGAAACCCTTGTTTGGTGCACCATACGGGTGGATTAAAGGATACCGTTCATCACATGAAAACTGGATTCGCTTTTGATGGAGATACCTATGATGCTAAAATACAAAATATGGTCAAAATTTTTGATGAAGCGCTAACCTTGTGGGAAACCGATCAGCCTAAATGGAAAAGGATAAAAGCAAACGCAAAGAAGGCCAGATTTACTTGGGAAAAATCGCTGGACGAGTATTATAAATCGCTATATCTACTATAGCTTCTTATTGCTGCTATTAATCACTTCAAAGACCATGTTAATAATTGTTTAAAGCGATTTACATAATTGTTAAAGCGAGTGCTTTTACGTAAATTTACTTTTAACCTAATTATAAAATTTATAACTAAAAATGTCAGATAAAGCTACTTTAGAATATAATGGCAACAAGTTTGAGTTTCCTGTTATCAAAGGAACCGAAGATGAGGTTGCTATTGATATTAAATCTTTGCGATCGGCTACTAATGGGATGATTACAATAGATCCTGGATTTAAGAATACAGGTTCTTGCGAAAGTGCAATTACCTTTTTAGACGGGGAGAAGGGTGTTTTGAGATATCGAGGGTATTCTATTGAAGAATTAGCAGAGAAAGCTGACTTTTTAGAAGTAGCCTATTTATTGATTTTCGGGGAATTACCCAATAAGGAACAATTAGAAGCATTTCATGTAGACATAAAGAATGAATCCCATGTAGATGAGGAAATGAAAAAGATTTTGGATGCATTTCCAAAATCTGCCCATCCAATGGGCGTGCTCTCTTCTTTGACTAGTGCGCTTATTGCTTTTAATCCCGTATCTGTAAATGTCACCTCTAAGGACGAGATGTACGGGGCCATTGTTCGTATTTTGGCTAAATTTCCTGTATTGGTTTCTTGGACATTGCGTAAGAAAAAAGGATTGCCATTGGATTACGGTGATGACAGCTTAGGTTATGTAGAGAACATCCATAAAATGATGTTTAAAAAACCTACTCAGGAGTATAAGAGAAACAAAATTGTAATCGATGCATTAGATAAATTATTGATACTACATGCAGACCATGAGCAGAACTGTTCTACCTCGACGGTTCGTATTGTTGGTTCCTCCCACGCTGGTTTGTTTGCGTCACTTTCAGCAGGCATTTCTGCTCTTTGGGGCCCGTTACATGGTGGTGCCAACCAAGCAGTGCTGGAAATGTTAGAAGCAATTCAGGCAGATGGCGGCGACACCAAAAAGTATATGGCCAAGGCAAAGGATAAGAACGACCCCTTTAGGTTAATGGGCTTTGGGCATAGAGTTTATAAAAACTTTGATCCTAGGGCAAAAATTATCAAGCACGCAGCTGACGAAGTACTGGCAGATTTAGGAATCGATGATCCTATTTTAGAAATTGCCAAAGGACTGGCTCAAGAAGCTCTGGAAGATCCCTATTTTGTGGATAGGAAATTATATCCAAATGTAGATTTCTATTCCGGAATCATCTACAGAGCCTTGGGTATTCCAACGGAAATGTTTACTGTAATGTTCGCCTTGGGAAGATTGCCAGGTTGGATTGCACAATGGAGGGAAATGCGTTTAAACGCTGAACCTATTGGCAGGCCAAGACAGGTATATGTAGGAGCAACTCTCAGGTCTTTTGTCGAACTCGATAAAAGGTAGATTGCTACCTTATAAAAAACAAAAAAAAGCTCTTTTGGTTTAAAGGAGCTTTTTTTTGTTTTAAAATGAGATTTAATTATATCAAAAGAATACTATGCTGGAACTGAATATCAAAGACGAAATATCGCCTTTAAAAGCCGTTGTTTTAGGCACGGCAATAAGTTGTGGGCCAACCCCAGCTCCTGAGGAAGCTTACGATCCTAAGTCTTTAGAGCATATATTAGCAGGCACCTATCCCAAGGAAGCTCATATGGTCAGGGAAATGCAAGCCTTTGCAGATGTTTTTGAAAAATATAATGTGAAGGTTTATAGACCAGAAGTACTTGAGGATTGTAATCAGATTTTCTCTAGGGATATAGCTTTTGTCATAGGGAATAAATTGGTGGTTGCAAACATACTTCCTGATCGGGAGAAAGAGGTAGAAGCTATATTGCATGTGCTTGATAAGATTGATGCTGATAATATTTTACATCCTCCGGAAGAAGTGCATGTAGAAGGTGGAGATGTTATGCCTTGGGGTGATTATATTTTTGTAGGTACGTACACCGCTAAAGATTATCCAACTCAAATTACGGCTAGAACCAACCAACATGCCGTAAATTATTTAATAAGCCAGTTTCCAGAGAAGAAGATAAAGTCATTTGAACTTAGAAAATCTGTTAACGCAAAAGAGAATGCGTTGCATTTGGATTGTTGTTTTCAACCTTTAGGGAAAGGAAAGGCTATTCTACATAAAAACGGATTTTTAGTAGAAGAGGAGTATCGCTGGTTGGTAGATTTTTTTGGACCTGAAAATATATTTGAGATTACTTCCGATGAAATGTACAATATGTTTAGCAACGTTTTTTCTATTTCTCCGGATGTTGTCGTTTCAGAAAAAGACTTTACTAGATTAAACAATTGGCTAAGGGAAGAAGGTTTTACCGTAGAGGAAATCCCGTATTCAGAAATTGCCAAACAAGAAGGACTTTTAAGATGTAGCACTTTACCCTTAATCAGGGAGTAATTCAAATTGACTATGCAAATAACGAATACAATATTGATGATACGCCCGGTTGCCTTTCGTATGAATGAGCAAACCGCAGTGAATAATTATTTTCAAGAAGATCTAGACATTAAGAACCAAACAATAAATGAAAGGGCTCAAAAGGAGTTTGATGACTTCGTGAACGTACTACGCCAAAATGGAGTCAACATCGTGGTAATAGATGATAAAAAAGAGAATGACACGCCAGATTCTATTTTTCCAAATAATTGGGTTTCTTTTCACAAAACAGGAACGGTAGTCATATATCCGATGTTTGCTGAGAACCGCAGGAAGGAAAGAAGAGAGGATATTTTTGAAGTCTTAGAAGAGAAAGGGTATGTTATAAATGATATTGTTGATTATACTTCTGCGGAGAAGGAAGGAATTTATTTGGAGGGAACTGGAAGTATCTTAAAGGATAGAGTTCATCAAAAAGCCTATTGTGCGCTGTCAGAAAGAGCTCATGAGGATATTTTCATAGAGTTCTGTGAAGATTTTGATTGCTTTCCTGTCATTTTTACAGCCAATCAATCCGTAGATGGGGAACGTTTACCTATTTATCATACAAACGTTATGATGGCTATGGCAGAGACTTTTGTTATTATTTGTCTCGATACTATAGATGATAAGAAGGAGCGTAAGAATGTAGTGGAGCACATTAAAAAAGATGGAAAAGAAATTATTGCTATTACTGAAGAACAGATGCATCATTTTGCAGGAAATATGCTTCAGGTGATTGGAGCAAATGAACAGCGCTTTATGGTTATGAGTTCAGCTGCTTTCAACTCTTTAAAGCCAGGGCAGCTTACTGCTATCAGAAAGCATTGTGAGATAATTCATAGCTCTTTAGAGACCATTGAAACCTGCGGTGGCGGAAGTGCACGCTGTATGATGGCAGAGGTATTCTTGCCAAGGACTTTGTAACGTTTAGAGTACTAAGGTAGTTTCTACCGCTCTGGTATTCTTGTAGTTGAAGATTGCGTAACTTAAGAGGGGAATTACTTTAACACAAATGGTCCTAGGGAACTTCCTCCTGTTGCTAAAGTAACATATAGAAGCGGTTAAAAAGTGATTTGAAGCAGGTCATAGTATTCCATCCAAATAAAACTAAAAAGATGAATATTTTATTAAATGTAAACGGAAAGTTACACACCGTAGAAATCACTGATGGTAACACGCCTTTATTATGGGTTATTAGAGATATCTTAGATTTAAAAGGCACTAAGTTTGGGTGTGGTAAGGCAGCCTGTGGTGCCTGTACCCTGCATGTTGATGGCGAAGCGGTACGTTCCTGTTCTTATGCAGTGAAATTTGCCGAGGGAAAAACTATAACTACGATAGAAGGTATAGGTACTAAAGATAATCCACATCCAGTACAACAAGCATGGATTGAAGAAGTAGTGCCCCAATGCGGGTACTGTCAACCAGGTTTTATGATGGCTACCGCGGCTTTATTGAATAAAGTTCCCAAACCAACGGATGAGGATATTGATAGGAGTATTCTAAACGTTTGCCGTTGCGCTACCTATTACCGTATGCGGAAAGCAATTCATAGAGCTGCGGAATTGAATACTCCAGAAGAACCAATTGAAACTCAAAATTCTTAAGTCATGGCAGGGAAGAAAAAAGTATCTAGACGTAAGTTTTTGATAAGAGGTGGATTAGGGACCTTAGGTGTTCTTGCAGTTGGAACATATTTGTTTAGGAGTCCCATCCGAAGAGGAATTGCAGGACTGGTAAATACAGCAGAAACTCCGTATCAAGGAAATACGGATACGCCCATAATTTGGTTTGAAATAACAAATGAAAATAAGGTAGTGCTCCATAGTCCTAAAGTAGAAATGGGGCAAGGTACTTTTACCAGTTTAGCGCAGATAGCAGCGGATGAATTAGAGGTTTCTATGGAGCAGATTAGCGTAGTACATGCAGATTCTGCTTCTGGAAATATGGATGGGTTTGCTACCGGTGGTAGTACATCAGTATCCGCACTTTGGATGCCACTTCGTGAGTTAGCGGCTACCATGCGGGAAATGATTAAGATTGAAGCAGCCAAAAAAATGCAGGTTGAAGCCTCTGAACTTACAATAGTAAATGGTGTTATTTCTGATGGAGCTAATACGATGACCTATGCACAAGCTGTTGAAGGTATTTCTGAGTGGAATCTTCCAGATACTCCAGATTTAAAACCAGTTTCTGAATATAAGTTTGTAGGCAAGCCTATTGCTCGGGTAGATTTAGAAGCGAAAGTATTTGGCGCACCCATATTTGGAATGGATGCTACCATGCCAGATATGTTATATGGGTCAGTAGTGAGACCTTCCAGAATTGGGTCAAAATATTTGGGTGCGGATACTTCCAAAGCCGAGGGCATGCCTGGTGTAGTCAAAATTGTCCGAGAAGAGGATTTCGTTGGTGTTGTAGCTAGTTCTTTAATTGAAGCCGAGAACGCAAAAGAGGCTATTAACGCCCAATGGGAAACTCAAGGAGATATACAAACATCGGATGTAAGAGCCATGGTAGAAGTAGGAAAGGGAACTCCTTTTGTAATTCAGAAAGAAGGTGATGCTGAGGATATTCTGAAAGAAGGTAATACTATTTTGGAGTCCGAATATTGGAGTCCTATCGGTGCGCACGCCCAACTAGAACCCAATGGAGCACTCGCTTATGTTGAAGCTGATAAGGCTACCATAATGATGTCTACCCAGGTGGTAAATATTACCCGTGGAGAGATTGCAGAACGCTTAGGTTTTGATAACGAACAAGTGAATTTGGTTCCTACATTTTTAGGCGGAGGTTTTGGAAGAAGGCTCCATACGCCTAATGCAATTCAAGCTGCATTGCTATCTAAAGCTGTAGGTGCCCCTGTAAAATGCTTTTTCACCCGTAAGGAAGAGTTTCAAAACGATACGTTTCGTCCGCCTACGCATCATGTATTGAAAGGTAAATTAAATTCTGACGGAATGATAGAAGCCTTGGAGCACAATGTCTCTAGCGGCGATGTTGCTTTTGGTTCTCCTATGTTACCGGGAGTGTTGGAAACGGTTTTGGGTGCCGATTTGGGTGCTTGGCGTGGAGGAATGATTCAATATGGAGAAATACCAAATTATCAAGCTATTTCTTGGCGGGTTAAATTACCCTTTGCTACGAGTTGGTGGCGTAGTTTGGGACTTTTAGCAAATACATTTGCTATTGAAAGTTTCATGGATGAGTTGGCGGTGAAGTCTGGTAAAAACCCAGCAGAATTTCGTTTGGCACATATACAAGATGATGATAGGGGAAAACGATTAAAGTCTGTCATCAAAGCTGTTGTGGAGAAAGCTGGTTATACTGATGAGGTTGTGAACGGAAGAGCGATGGGTCTAGCAGTATCTACCGATGCAAATACTCCATGTGCTGAAGTGGCTGAGATTTCTATAGTTGACAATGAAATAAAAGTACATAAAGTAACCTGTGCTATGGATCCCGGACTTGCAGTAAATCCGGATCAAGTACGAGCGCAATGTGAAGGAGCTATCATCATGGGGATGAGTGCTTCTATGTTCGAGAAAATGGAAATAGAGAACGGGGAGTTGACACCAACAATTTATGGGCCTTATCAAATGGCTTTAATGAAACATGCACCAAAGGAGATAGATGTAGTATTGCTTCAGGGTTCGGATACGCCTGGTGCTGTTGGTGAACCCCCACTGGGTCCTATTGGAGCTGCTATAGCTAATGCGGTATTTAGACTAACGGGACAACGATTAAGGGAAATGCCGTTGCAGTTAACGTAATACAATTTTATTTTATTGGGTTTGGAATGTAATCTTTTGCTTTTAGGTGGTTAAGTAACCCAATGTAAGTAAAGCTCCGTTATAAAATTCATTTGCATTACCCTTTTTTATGTATTGTCAAAAAGAGAACAACATTCTTATTCTTTCTTCGCTTTGGCTATATTTCGTATCATTCCACCAAAAATGAAGTAATGCAGCGGCACAATACTATACCAATATAATCGACCTCGGAGACCTCTAGGTCTAAATGTGGCTGTTTGGTGAAGGACATTATCATCGTCGATTTTGAACTCTAGCCAAGCTTCGCCAGGTAGTTTCATTTCAGCAAATAATAATAGTCGTTTACCTTTTTTATCGGCTAGCAGTACCCGCCAAAAATCTAACGCATCACCAGCATAGATTTTATCAGGATGTGTTCTTCCTCGCCTGAGTCCTACACCACCACTAAGCTTATCTAAAAAACCTCTTATTTGCCAAAGCCAGTTTCCATAGTACCATCCATTTTTTCCACCAATTTTCCAAATGTTTCCCAGCACTTGTTTTGGGTCGTGTATCTTCATTGTTTGTACATCTCTTAGAACACCAAACTTAGGTACCTGTATATATTTTTCTAAATTTTTATTGAATCGTCCGCTGACCATACTATCCTTCCAACTGCTCACAACAAGGTTCTGTTCTATTTTTACAAAGGCCATATCTAGGGCTTCCTTATAGGTATGTGGTGTTATTCCTAGAAGGTTAGCCAGTCTTTGGTCTTTGGCGATAACTTCAATTTTCATACTGTCTACCAGGTTAAGAGCTAGGGTGTACGATGTTGAAGTGACGAAATATAACCAGTAGGAAGATAATTTTGGTGTCATTATTGGCACGGTGTAAATCCAATTTTTGAACCCACGAGCCGCTGCATACTGATGCAGCATTTCTTTATAGGTAAGGACATTTGGGCCGGCAATATCAAATGAGTCGTTATACGTAGCCTCATTTCCTAAAACGCCGTAAAGAAATGCCATTACGTCCCGAATAGCTATAGGTTGGGTTTTGGTCAGTACCCATTTGGGAGTAATCATAAAGGGTAATTTTTCACATAAATCTCGAATTATCTCAAAGGAAGAACTACCGGAACCGACTATGATTCCAGCTCTAAGTACCGTAAGGCTAAAATCGCCCTGGTAGAGTATTTCTTCCACATTTTTACGAGACCATAAGTGTTTGGAAAGATTTGCATCGTTAACAATGCCACTTAGGTAAATGACCTGCTTAATGTTTGTTTCGGCTACATAAATATTAAAATTGGTAGCAGTTTTGGCTTCCAGTTCATCAAAATCAGTCGTTGAGGTACTCATGGAATGAATAAGGAAGTAGGCCGCATCCAAATCTTTTGGTAGTAATCCTGATTTTATCTCGTTTAGAAAATCGATTTCTACGATTTCTATCCTAGAACGCGTCTCGGCATCTACCGAGAGACGTTCTGCATCCCTAACAGCACATACGACCTCATGTCCCGCATCAAGTAACTGAGGGAGGAGTCGCATTCCTATATAACCATTGGCACCAGTAAGTAGTATTTTCATGTTTTGGGGGTATTGCGTAATTTAAAGATAACTACAAAGGGGTAAAGTGTTAGGAACCCAAGTAGGCATAAAATTAGCCAACTTAGGTTTATAGACTGCAGATCTAGTGCTAGTAAAATACTATGCATGCTTACAACAAAAAACGTTAAAACAATACAAAGATTTAGCCATACCAGCGTATGTATGGAAAGTGCATAGAGGTAAGGTGCTTTCTGTTCGGTTACTTTAGTAGGGTAATTATAATGCCAAGGTTTAATGTTGGTTATTAGTTTACCAACGCCATAGTAGATTATAAGACTTAAAATAGGGAGTGCCCATAAGTCATTTTTACTACTAAAACCATCAGCTTCCCCTTTTAAATTAAAATGGGTAGGCATGGTGTTTGGCAAATCAAAGTAAAAAATGAACAGCACTATAAAATGTAACAAAACCAACACCCATCCAATCCGTATCAATAAACGGTCAGTTTTAGTTGGTTTTACATCAATCTTAGGTTGTGTTCCAATCATAAAAGTTTTTTTTAATATATCACAAATCCTCTATAGAAGTAGGCGCATTATCCGCCTTATAGCCCAATAGTCTGGAAAAGAACTTTTGTACCGCTTTAGTGTCTGATTCTACCTTAATGAAATAATGGTCTCTGAATACAGAGTACACCGAAGCTTGCCCTTTATAAAGGGTAAGTTTGTAATAGGGAATGACTAGTGCAAAAGTTTCCAATAAAGACCTAAAGCGAACGATAATACCTTTGGGGCGAATTTCAATATTGCAGGTATCTCTGTTGTTATCTAGTATTAGGAGATTTCTTATTTCTACACTGGTTTCTGTGATTATTAATTTTGGAGAACCAATTCCACCCATTTTCCAGCGTTCCTTAAGCGGGAATGGTTTTCCAACGGCTTCATCCACCTGTGTGGTAATAGCTTTGTTATTGTAAGATACGTTTACTAGCATTTAGCATTTTTCTTTAAAGTTAATAAAAGGGAAAGGGATACCTTAACTTAGATAACGATAAGTGTAAAAATGATTAGTTTTGCAGCCTTAATTATGCCTCTATGAATATTCAGGAAGTTCTCGATAAAAAAGTAACCGAAGCTATTAATAATATTTATGGTGTATCCTTGCCTTCTGTCGAATTTCAACCCACTCGAAAAGACTTTGAAGGTGATATTACTGTGGTAGTTTTTCCTATGCTTAGGCATGTAAAGGGAAATCCGGTGCAGATTGGGGAGCAAGTAGGAGCTTATTTGGAACAAGAACTGGAGACGGTAACAGGTTTCAATGTTGTAAAGGGGTTTTTGAATATTGTTATTTCTGATAGATATTATGTTGATTTTTTCCGAGATATTAGGGAAGATGCCTCTTTTGGACTAGTGACGCCAACAGATGATGCTGTAATGGTAGAATATTCGTCCCCAAATACCAACAAACCTTTGCATTTGGGGCATATCCGAAATAATTTATTAGGGTATTCCGTGGCAGAAATTTTAAAAGCTTCAGGTAAGAAAGTATACAAAACCCAAATCATTAATGACCGGGGTATTCATATTTGTAAGAGTATGCTAGCATGGCAGCGTTTTGGCAATGCAGAAACGCCTGAAAGTACAGGACTTAAAGGGGATAAACTTGTAGGGAACTACTATGTAGCTTTTGATAAGGCCTACAAAGAGGAAATTGCCAAGATGGTTGCGGATGGTCTTGATAAAAAAGTAGCTGAAAAACAGGCGCCAATATTACTTGAGGCGCAGGAAATGCTTTTAAAATGGGAGGCTGGAGATGAGGAAGTGGTTGCGTTATGGAAGAAAATGAATGAATGGGTCTATGCGGGATTTGAAACTACATACGAAAATCTTGGTGTAGATTTTGATTCCTACTACTATGAGAGTGATACGTATCTTTTGGGAAAGGATTTAGTTGCAGACGGACTTGAAAAAAGTATTTTTCACAGGAAAGATGATGGTAGTGTGTGGATAGACTTGACCGAAGAGGGACTGGATGAAAAAATTGTTTTACGTTCCGATGGTACGGCTGTTTATATGACTCAGGATATAGGCACGGCCATACAGCGAGTAAAGGATCATCCAGATATTAATGGGATGGTTTACACCGTTGGGAACGAACAGGATTACCATTTTAAAGTGCTATTTCTGATTCTTAAAAAACTAGGGTTTACATGGGCAGAAAAATTATACCATTTAAGTTATGGTATGGTAGATCTACCTAGTGGAAAGATGAAGAGTAGGGAAGGTACCGTTGTGGATGCTGATGACCTAATGGAAGAAATGACCAAAACCGCCGGTGCGATATCTGAGGAATTGGGGAAGTTGGAGAGCTACTCTGAGTCGGAAAAGCAATTGTTGTACAAAATGATAGGTCTTGGTGCTTTAAAATATTATATCCTTAAGGTAGATCCTAAAAAACGAATCTTGTTTAACCCTGAGGAATCAGTTGATTTTCAAGGGAATACTGGTCCTTTTATTCAATATACCTATGCTAGAATACAGTCTATCTTAAGAAAGGCTAATGAAACAGATGTTGACTTCTCAACATCGCTTGGAGGGATATTTAAGTTACATCCAAAAGAAAAAGAATTAATTAAGCAATTGCAATTGTTTCCGAGTACAATACAATTGGCAGCCGAGAATTATAGTCCGGCCGTAATCGCAAATTACACCTATGATTTGGTAAGAGAATTCAACTCATTTTATCAACAGGTTTCAATACTTGGCGAAACAGAAGAAGAAAAAAAAATACTTAGAGTACAACTGTCCCAAAAAGTGGGATCGGTTATTCAAACTGCGTTTAGATTGCTGGGGATTGATGTTCCTGAAAGAATGTAATACAGTATCCCCTAGGATTTAAATATATTCTTGGAACTATAGTTTTACTGTGGGTTTATCCCCATTTTCATGGGCTGTTTTCGAAAGTGTTACAAGACAAATTTCTTTTTAGTTGTTGTTTTTAAAAACGTAAAACTCCTTTCACTTGATTAACGTCTCGTTACATAAGTTGTGCTAATTACGGTTAGTCCATTATGTTTATAATTTAGGAATTGAGCTGACAAATACGAGCTATACTTTAGCTAAAGATTTTAATGAGTAAAAATAAGAAAGACCGCCAAAGGCGGTCTTTCACATAGCAACTTGAATTTATAACCAACTAAATATAGCTGCTAATTTTTAATTATGCTTCTTTTTTAGAAGCAGCTACAGCTGCACCATAAACAACAAGACCAAAACCAATTTTATTGATTGCATCTCCTATGTTATAAATGACATCCATGTTAAGACCTAAATTTGCAAGTCCGTCATACCAACCTGGAGTACCTGCCATGTATCCTAGTGGATAGATAGCCCATCCAACCAATACGAACCAACATAAGGTTTTGTGTGCGGTTAAAACTGCACCACCCGCTTTCTCTGCTAATTTTTTCGCAGAACCAAACCATATTTCGTACACAATGTAGAAGTATGCTAATCCTGAAAGTAAGCCCCAAAATGCAGGTCCACTTCCTGTATTGAAGATTGCTTCTCCAAAATATCCTGTTACTAACATAACTACAGATGCAGCAATTAGTTTCCACATTAATGATTTCTTAGCTCCGGCAACTTTTAAGATAAGATAAAATTCAACACACATTAGTGGTACTGTCAAAACCCAATCCACATACCTGAAGAAGGTAGGTGATTCGCCTACAGTAGCCCAATAATCTCGCATGTACCAGTAATGTACTGCCGCAATAAATGTAATTAGTCCCGATACCAAAATCGAAGTTTTCCATTTTCTATCAAAATCATTCATAGAAAGAAAGAAAAAGGCCGAAGCCGCCATCATGGCCATACATCCTACAAAGAATGTAAAACCAACATAATCGTCTGTAGCCATTTTAGTTACAAGCGAATAAGTACTCATTAAATTTTCCATATATTTTTTTTTTAAGTTTTGTTGAGGTAAATTTACAAATAGTTAAACATATATTGTTTAATTAAAACGTTAAAATATTAAACAAATTGAAAAAACAAGTAGCTCAAAATATTGATTTAGGAAGTTTTACGATTGTAACTACCTTTTTTTCATTGTGGTTAGCTATTTATTTTGAAGAGACCATTGAGAATATTCTGGCGTATACATTAATATTAACTTTTGGTATTCTTCATGGCGCTAACGATATTAAGTTACTTCAAAAGGCTAATAAAAATATTAATACAAGGAAGGGTTTTCTTACTACCTTACTATACTACATTCTTTTCGTGGTAGCTAGTGGATTATTGTTTCTATTCATTCCAACTTTAGCACTAGCATCATTTGTCCTATTTAGTGGCTATCATTTTGGAGAGCAACATTGGGTCTCTAAAATTAAAGTCCCGTCAGTTTTGAACTCTATTTTTTTGTCCACCTACGGTATCTTTATTTTATTCCTAATTTTTTCAGCACATGGTGCAGAGGTGAGTTTGATTATAGAACAAATATGTGGATTTAAGATTCCCACTTACTTTTATAGTTATGGCGTTTTGTCAATGGGAATACTAACTTGTTTTTTTGGGGCAATTAGTTACATGAAGAAAAAAATAAAGTTCAATGTGGTCAAACAGTTATTTTTTATTCTAGTACTTTCTATCGTCTTCTATTCATCTTCTTTATTATTGGCGTTTGCGATATACTTTATCCTTTGGCATTCCTTACCTTCAATGGTAGATCAGATTAAATACTTGTATGGGACGGTAAGTGTTTCGAATATTAAAAAATATGTGGTATCCTCTTTTCCTTACTGGTTAATTTCAGTTATAGGTATGAGTATTCTTTTATTTATTTTCAAGGATAATTTAAGTACATCTTTGGCATTTTTCTTCTCTTTTTTAGCAGCGATTACCTTTCCTCATGTTCTAGTTATTAATAGATTGTATAAAGGTTAAAATCGAATCCTAAAGCTAACGTTAGGGGTTACTCCTAAAGAAACGCGTTCTACCTTTTCTATTTCGTCAATGTCGTTCAATCTAAAGAATGTATTCAGATTATTACGCCTGTTGGTAAAGTTGAGTACGGACACCCCAGCCGATGCATCAATGCCGTCGCTAATTGAAAAGTCGTAGATAGCTGAGAAATCTGCTCTAAAATATTCGGAAAGTCTACTACTATTTGGATTTTGATACACAATTTGGTTTGGGACAACAGTATCGTCTACTGGGTTATCCGCGTCTGGCAGTGTAAAAGGTTTTCCTGAACGGTAATTAAGTCCTATCCCTAATTTAAGATTGTTGTGTGTGTAATTACCGGCCAAAGTAACGGAATGCGTAATGTCTAGATTATTAGGAAAAGAACTCGGAACTAATGTGCTAAAACTATAATCGTTTTGATTAAAGGTATAACTGAGCCAAGTGCTATAGGTATTCGTCTTTTTATTAAGGAGTAGTTCTACCCCTTTTATCATATAACTTCCTACTTCTCCATTAAACTGATTTTGGTTCTGAAAACCCTGTGTGCTTACATTTATTCCGTTTACCTCTTTGTAAAACGCCTCTATACCAGCATAGAAACTATTTTGGTCATAGTTGAAACCCAATGAACCTTGTTTGCTTTTGGTAATGGGTAGACTGTTACCATCTGCCAATACCCATCTGCGTTTTTCTATTCCTAAAAAATTCTGTTCTAAATCTATGACCTGGTTTGTAGTCTGACTTTTAAACTCTCCCAAAACTTCGGTTTTAAAAAACGGAGCCAGTTTATAGCTTATGTTAAGTCTAGGTTCTACGACAAGTTCGGAAAAAGTATTGATGTTTTGTATGTAGTTGAATCTTCCGCCGGCTTTGGCGGCTAGTTTTTGATTCGGAGATCGGTAGCTTATTTCTGAATAAAGGGAATGATTGTATAGTACTCCTTTTATATTACTGATGAATGCTGGCTGGTTAAGCTCTGTTCTGTTCGCTATGCCCGTTTCGGTGAGTTGGTAGCCATTGTCCCATTGTAAGTGTTCATGTAGTTTAAGCGTAGTGTTCAGTTTGGCACTTTTTTCAATAACCAGATTGTTTTGTATTAAACGTTGTCTTGCATTATTGGAAATGCTCAAGGCATTCAATTGATAGTTGGTATAATAGAGGCTCAGCTGGGTGGAAAAGGTATCGGTCCAATCGCTTTCCAAAATACCACCAAACGAAATATTGGTCTGATCCAAGAAGCTAAGGTTTGTCGCACTTCCGTCAAAAGCACTTTCCTCGTAATCTAAGTTGTTTTTCATATGAATTAGACTTAACCGAACGCGATGATGTGGATTCACATCATACAAGACCTTTCCGGTGAAATCATAAAAGTAAAAATCACTATCTGCTTCTACTTCGCTGTCCTGAAAAGCTTTCTGGGAAAAGGTGCTGTACGTAGGCGTGTCTATAAAATCTGTATGGGAACGTCTCGCAGAGAACTGCACCGCCAAGTTATCTGTAATAGATATTTGCCCGTATGCGTCTCCACTAATTAGGTTAAAGCCCGCTCCTCCAAAGAAGGAACCCTCTATGGTGTTCTTAGTTCGCATATCCAACACACCACTAACACCATCTCCGTATCTAGCGCTTGTACCATTTTTAATTACGGTAACCTTATCTGTCAAATAGGGGTTGAAGGCTGAGATTAAACCGAAAAAATGTCCGGATTGATACATTTTAATTCCGTCCCATAGGATGAGGTTTTGGTCGTTGGTGCCTCCCCTTATATTTATGTCAGACACCGTTTCGTCGACGCTTTTTATACCGGGAAGGGATTGTATACTTTGCAAAATGTCGGGTTCGCTTAGTCCCGGAAGGATTCCGAACCCAGAAGTGTTAAGTTCTATACTACCATCAGTAAGTTTTGTTAAGCCTTCTGTAAGGAACTTATAGACCACAACCTCTTCCAGTTTCTGATAGTTTTGCGCCATGGCAATTCGTGTACACGGTTGTTCGATAAGTTTTTCTGCAAGTATAAATAGTGTTTTAAAGCCGACGTGTTTGATTTGTAGCGTGGCTGTTCTGGGGATGTCCGTTAAGGAGAAATTACCACCCAAGTCGGTTACCACTGCTTGCGAGCTTCCCAGTACTTGTATGGTGGCACCGGGTATCGTATTCTGTTCAAAATTATCGAGGACGCTGGCACAAATAGTTGCGTTGTTACTTTTGGAAATACTGTAGTACCTATCACTGAGCTTTTGGATATTTAATTGTGTATGTTTTCTGATTAGAACTAGTATTGCGTCCAAACTACTTCCATTTGGTTTTGCTAATTTTATCTCCGTAAGATCGGTATCCAAGTAAGAAAATTTTACTTGATAGCTTTCTTCCAACTCTTTAATAAGTTCAATAATGCCAATATTATTTTTAGGCATGTCTTGGGCGTTGCCTTTTACTACAAAAAGTAAAAGACTTACAATCAAAAGAAAAAAAGAAAGTGTACTAAGGTGCGTTTTCCTCATAGAACAGCACGTTATTCCCCTCTAAAGTAAACTTTATTTGTAGAGGAACACTAATACTTTTAAGGGCAAGTTCTGTATCTGTGTTGCTAAAGGAGCCCGTAAACATAACGGTGGTATCAACACCTTTGCTATCTACTTGAATGTTATGCTGTCTTTGAAACTCTTGCAGAACATATCTTAATGGAATACTTTTAAAAGTACTTTCGTTATGTAACCAAGATGGTTGTCCGTTTTTAACAGCACTAGCTTTTGATAATTTTCCGTTGATGACTATGATAGAATTTCCGGCTGGAAGCTTGTTTTCTTGTCCGTCGTAAACAACGCTTACCATACCTTCAAAACAGGTGACTTCAAAGAAATCTTCCCTGTTTTCTACGTTAAACTGGGTTCCTAATACAGTAACGATTCCTTGGTCCGTAGTTACGGTGAATGTATTTCCTTTTGCTACTTTAAAGAATGCTTCCCCTTGTAGCGTGATATTTCGTTCCTTATCCCAGTTTTTTTCTTCATAAGACACCTGAGATTCGGCATTCAATAGTATTTCTGAAGTATCTGGCAATACAATCTCTTTGGTTTCTGCATATTGAGTAGAAATAGATTCGTTTTGGGAATTCAAATAAAAATATGCGCCTCCCAATACTATGGCCGCTACGGCGGCAACCTTCAGAAAGGACTTGAAAGGGGATAGTGTTATTACCTTTGGTTCGGCTTGCTTGCGCTTGCCGTCTAATTGTTCCCAAGCCTGAGCTGTATTAAAATCAGGAGTTTCCATGGTCGCCGTGGTCTCTCTGATTTTTTGGTATGTGGCATAGGCATCAGACTTTTTAAACTCCGAAAGTTCTACTTCCGAAAGTTCATTGTTTAGCCATTTTGCCAAGTAATCTTCTTGCATTATTTCTAGCTTTATACGTTAATAACAATCCTTTTGTAAAAAACCCTACTTTTTTCTAGTATACAGTAACTCGTAATGAAAATTTGTACTTCCTTAAATTTAAACCCAGCTCTTATAGCAATTAAATAGATAGATTTTATTTTCTAAACCTGAAACCTTTAATTTTCATATCCCATCAATCTTTTCCCTAAGGCTTTTTAGCGCCAAATGCATCCGTTTTTCTATTGCTTTAATACTTACCTCTTCCAGTTGTGCAATTTCAGCATACTTTAATCCATCTATTCGGTTCATTAAAAAAGTAGCACGTTGATTTTCTGGTAAACTATTTAAGGCAACATCCAGTTTTTCCTTAAACTGGTTTTCTTCCATAATAAATTCTGGATTCTCATTAGTTGTCTTTAAACTCTTATCGGCATACTTCAACCGTACTTTTTCAGCCTTTAAAACATTCAAATACAAATTATTGGCAACGGTGTACAAAAAAGATTTTGCTTTTGCTGGTGGTACCTTTGCACAGTTTTCCCAAAGCTTCATAAAAGCTTCTTGTACTGCATCATGAGCTTTTTCCTCATTGCCGTACTTGTAGAAAATATGGTTGAAAATAGTTTTGGAATTGGTTTGGAATATACCTTCGTATACCTTTTCCTCACATACATTCTGTTTATCGTTCATTTACAAAGGTTGGATTTTTTATTAAAGATATTTTAAAAAAAGTTAATAGAAAAAGTAGGGTATTTTTGTAGGGTGTTGTTTTAAGGTGGTACGAACAATAAATATCCAAATCGTTATGAAAAAGTTTTTTAATTATGCAGTGTATCTGAGCCTACTAATGGCTGCGTTAAGTTTTACCTCTTGTCAAGATGAATTTGAGGAAATTGGTGGTGAAGCAAAAAATCAGCCAATTACAGCGAGTTCTTCTACCGCTAAGTTAATTGAGAATACCTCTACTAAAGATGGTTCTTTTGATAATATAGTAGATGGAGCCAGTTGTTTTGACATCAAATTCCCTTATACCGTTCAGGTAAACGGATTGGAAATTACCATAGATTCTAGGGAAGATCTTCATTTTATTGAAGAAATTTTTGATCAGGTTGATGATGATACAGACTTCTTAGAAATTCTCTTTCCGATAACCATTACTGCAGGTGATTTTACTGAAATCACTATTAATAGTTTTGAAGATTTAAGAGAATTGGCTGCTGAATGTAAAGAAGGCGGTGATGATGATGATATTGAATGTATCGATTTTGTGTACCCGATGACGGTATTTACTTTTGATGCAAGTTTAGAACAGACAGGTTCTGTAGTTGTTGAAAGCGATAGAGATCTTAAGTTATTTTTTAAGGGTCTTGATGATAATGACTTTTTGAGTTTTGATTTTCCAATTTCCTTGAAACTTTATGACGGTACTATTGTTGAAGTAAATAGCAATGCTGAATTAGCAAGGACTATAGAGGGTGCTAGAGAAGCTTGCGATGAGGATGATGATGATGACTATAATGATGATGATTTTGACGAAGATGAGTTTAATGAAGAATTGGTTGAGTGTGTTTGGTTTGTTAAAGAATTTAAAAGAAATAATATTGATCAGACCGGGCAATATGTAGATTATATCTTCAACTTTAAAGAAGATGGTACCGTAGTAACTGGTTTTAGAGGAGCTACAACTATAGAAGGTACATGGAGTACTACCATAGGTGATGATGGCGCCAAATTGAGTATTGAGTTTGAATCTGCTGAAGATTTTAATTTGGAATGGAATGTGTATGACATAGGTGATGATAGAATCAAATTATACAATGGTGAAGGGAACCGAATTATCATGAAGCAAGTATGTGAGGACGACCTTCCAGAGGTTAATCCTGATACAATCCGTGAAATTTTAAGAGAATGTACTTGGGTAATTAAAAGAGTCAAAAATAATGGCCAGCAAATTAATAGATTACTAGGAAGTGAGTTCGAATTTATGGCTGATGGGGTAATTACCTTGACTCATGAGGAAACTGTATCCGAGGGTACATGGGACATCACTACCAATACAGAAGGGCGTTTTGTAGTTGCCATTACTATGGGTGATGAACCAGGTGTTAGCTTTGAGTGGTTATTGTCTGATTTAAGAAATAGATTTATCAAGTTTAATGTTGAAGGAACTGCATACGAGCTTGTTATCGTAAGAAACTGTGCAGATGAAGATGATGACGATGATGTAGTTTACATCAGAAATTTATTCAATGATGTGGAGTGGGATATTGCTTACTTTGCTGAGAATGGAGATGAGACAACAGAAGCATATGGCGATGTTAGGTTGTATATAGACAATGACGGAAGCTTAGAGGTTAGAAGTCTTGAAGGGGAGGTCTTTAGTACGGGTAGATGGTTTGCGTATAGAAATACATCTAGTAGTAAGTTAGAGCTAATTATTTCTTTTGCACCAGGTAGTAATTACCTTCCTTTAGCAAATGATTATCAAATTTTAGAAATCATGGAGAATAGAATGGAGCTCAAACATGAAAATGAAGATGGTGGTTATGATAACTTGGTTTTAGAAAGAGAATAACAAAAATAAGCCTCTGGGAAGTAATTTCTAGAGGCTATTATAGTACCTCAAAATCTTAACTAGAATACTATGAAATTAATAAAATTTTATATCGGTGCCTTTTCATTTATGAGCTTTCTGTTCCTTTCATGTGAAACATCTGATGATGAGATGCAGAATACAGGGATAAGTGTAACTGAAATTAAAGCTAACGCTGAATCTGGAACGTGGATTGTTTCTTTGTTTGAGGAAGAAGGGATAGATGAGACCTCCGATTTTACTGGTTTTGGTTTTACATTTAATAGCGACGGAATTTTGAGGGCAGTCAATGGCGATACTTCAATAACTGGAGCTTGGTCCATTACCTCAGATGATGATAGCGATGACAATAAAGAGGATGATGTTGATTTCAATATCTTTTTTGCATCTCCATTAAATTTCACAGAGTTATCAGAAGACTGGGATATAATCTCTTATAGTGATGTAAGAATTGAATTGAAAGATATAAGCGGAGAAGATAGTAGTGTAGATCGACTCGTTTTTGAAAAGCAATAGCATACTGTTTAAATAGTGAGTATTAATGATAATAACATCCAAATATACACCGCTAACAGTAAAGAGTTGGGCCTAGTTGGTGGTGTTGATGGAAGTTTGAGACTGGGAATTGTTATGAAATTGTAATACCTTTTTTGCCCCACATCTCAGAGAAAGAGCGCTCATGTTTCATGAGTGCTCTTTTGTTTTATAGATTTTAGGCTTCATCTTATTCTACTTAGCGTCTATATTGTTAAATTTGCATTCCCCTTAAAATTGCAAAAAAGCATGTTTGATAGTTTAAGCGAAAAGTTAGATAAAGCCCTACACGTTCTTAAAGGACATGGGCAGATTACTGAAATTAACGTAGCCGAGACCACAAAGGAAGTCCGAAGGGCTTTGTTGGATGCTGATGTTAACTTTAAGATAGCCAAAGAATTTACCAACAGAGTAAAGGAAAAGGCATTGGGGCAAAATGTATTAACGACCTTACAACCAGGTCAGTTGATGGTTAAAATTGTTAAGGACGAGCTTACCCAACTTATGGGAGGCGAATCCGAAGGAATCAATCTTTCAGGAAATCCTTCTGTAATTTTAATGTCTGGTCTTCAAGGTTCTGGTAAGACTACCTTTTCTGGTAAACTAGCCAATTTCTTAAAGACGAAAAAATCTAAGAACCCGCTCTTGGTAGCGTGTGATGTATATCGTCCTGCGGCCATTGATCAATTGCTTGTTGTTGGAGAACAAATAGGTATACCTGTTTATTCGGATAGAGAAAACACAGATCCGGTATCCATCGCAAAAGCAGGTGTTGCCAAGGCTAAGGCCGATGGTCATGATGTAGTCATCATAGATACCGCAGGTCGTTTGGCAGTGGATGAAAGGATGATGGCTGAGATTTCTGATATTCACAAAGCCATAAAGCCTCAAGAAACCTTATTTGTTGTAGATTCCATGACAGGCCAGGATGCCGTTAATACAGCAAAGGCCTTTAACGATATTCTTAATTTTGATGGGGTCATTCTTACCAAATTGGATGGGGATACTCGAGGTGGTGCTGCCATTTCCATTAAGTCTGTTGTAGATAAGCCAATAAAGTTTATAGGAACAGGTGAAAAGATGGAAGCCATAGATGTTTTCTACCCTTCCCGTATGGCAGATCGTATTCTTGGTATGGGAGATGTGATTTCTTTGGTAGAACGTGCACAGGAGCAGTTCGATGAAGAGGAAGCCCGGAAGATTCAAAAGAAGATAGCAAAGAATAAATTTGGTTTCGATGATTTTTTGAGTCAGATACAGCAGATAAAAAAAATGGGGAACATGAAGGACCTCATGGGCATGATTCCTGGAGCAGGCAAGGCTTTAAAAGGCTTGGATATAGATGATGACGCTTTTAAGCATATAGAGGCTATTATCCATTCCATGACTCCTGACGAACGATCAAACCCTTCTAAACTAGATGCAAGTCGTAAAAAACGAATTGCGAAAGGTAGCGGTAGGGAAGTACAGGAAGTAAACCAGCTACTTAAGCAGTTTGATCAGATGAGCAAAATGATGAAAATGATGCAAGGTGGCGGTGGTAAAAAGATGATGCAGATGATGAGCGGTTTAGGAAAATAGTTTCACGTATATAATAGTAAGTTAGCAGTAATTATTTAAAGGAACCATGGAAATTCTCGACGGAAAAAAAGTATCTAATCAGATAAAGGGTGAAATTGCTGCTGAGGTGGCAAAAATGAAAGAAAATGGCGAAAAAGTTCCCCATTTGGCAGCAATAATCGTTGGTAATGATGGTGCTAGTTTAACCTATGTTGGGAGCAAAGTGAGGTCTTGTGAACGTGTGGGGTTTGAATCAACACTTATACAAATGCCAAGTACTACTTCTGAGCAAGAGCTATTAAAGAAAATACGGGAACTGAATGCAAATGAGGCTATAGATGGTTTTATTGTACAGTTGCCTTTACCCGAGCAAATTGATACTCAAAAAGTGATAATGGCTGTACATCCCGACAAGGATGTAGATGGTTTTCATCCAACTAATTTCGGAAAAATGGCCTTGGATATGAGCACTTTCATTCCGGCAACACCGTTTGGTATTTTGGAGCTATTGGAACGCTATAATGTAGATACAAAAGGAAAACATACGGTGGTCATTGGCCGGAGTCATATAGTAGGAAGGCCCATGAGTATCTTAATGGGGAGAAAAGGTTGGCCGGGAAATTCTACCGTGACTTTAACCCATAGCCATACCAAGAACATTACCCAAATTATTTCCCAAGCAGATATCGTAATCTCTGCCTTAGGTGTCCCTAATTTTCTTAAGGCTGAAATGGTCAAGGATGATGCGGTTGTAATAGATGTGGGTATTACTAGAGTTCCGGACGATACACGAGAAAAAGGATACTATATTACAGGCGACGTCGATTTCGAAAACGTAAGTAAGAAGGCTTCTTTCATTACGCCAGTGCCTGGTGGTGTTGGTCCTATGACCATAGCTATGCTGCTTAAGAACACCCTGCTGGCTAGGGAAAGACACAGAAACAGAGAATAAAACTGTAAAATAAATTTTACGAATACGATACATATATAAAACTTTCAGTCTTTAGACTGGAAGTTTTTTTTGTAGACAACTTAACCAATCGAAAAGAAAGTCCTATTTATAATATAAATGACGACTCAAAAGTAAATTTTTCGCTTGCAATCTCTTTTGATAGGAGTTACTTGGTTCAAATTAATTTTGATGCCCGTAACATTAAATCCTTTTTTTGAATCCTCTTTAGATCTTTTATGCGTTGCAAATTATGAAGGCTACTTTGTGGATGTTAATCCAGCTTTTGTTAAAATGATTGGGTATACCAAAGAGGAACTGTTTTCTAAAAAAATAAATGAATTCGTTTGTGAAGAGGATCGTCAATCTACCATAAAAAATCAAGAAGGATTGTATCACAATCAATCGCTAATCAATTTTGAGAATAGGTATATTACTAAATTTGGAGAGGTTATTGGGCTTTCATGGAGTGCGGTGCCAGTAAAAAAGGAAAAATTGGTTTACGCGATAGCCAAGGATATTACGCACAACAAAGTATTGAAAAATGAACGTTTAGATGAGTTGGTTAAACTCACTCAAAAAAATGAAGAGCTTACTAGACTAAACCTAATTACTTCGCATGATTTAGGATCTCCAATAAATAGTGTGCTTTCTCTTTCTGATTTAATTGAATACGATGAGATAAAGAACAAGGAAACATTAGAAATACTGGAGTATATAGAAATAGGTGTAAAAGGGGTTGAAAATTCATTGGATAATTACTTAGATGTAATGAGGAGTAGCAGTTTTGGTAGCGCTGCTTTAGAGGAAGTGATGTTGTCTGAAAGTCTAATAATGGCTATAAACTCAGTTGGTTCACTTATTCAAAATTCAAACACCCAAATCGTTACAGATTTTTCTTCTTTTGAAAGTGTTATCTTCAATAAGGCCTACATGGAAAGTATTTTTTTAAACCTTATTACAAATGCAATAAAATATGCTAAACCAGGTATTCCCCCTGTGGTGACAATCGTGAATGCTATTGAAAATAGACAAAAGGTATTACGAGTAAAGGATAATGGTAGTGGCTTTGATATGGATAAAACAGGCCATCAAATATTTACTTCAAATGAGCGTTTTAATGAAGCTGAGGAAGGAAAGGGTGTTGGACTTTACCTCATCCAAAATCAAATAGCGAGCCTTGGAGGGGAAATAACTGTAAAAAGCGAATTAAACCTAGGTGCAACTTTTTCTATTAGATTTAAAACGAACTAGTATTTTGTATTCCAGTGGCTGTCGAGTCTACAGGCTTTAAAATGTCTATATCATTGCTGTCGTCATATTCACAACTGCCAATAGCAGTAACTGCTGCCATAAGTGCAAAAGAAAGTAGTAGTCTTTTCATGGTGTTTTTTTGAATTAGCGCCTTATAGATAAACGTTTAAAATCTTCATTTGGTATTTGATGTTACCCTGCAATGCCTTATCTTTTTGGAAATATTTCCAATCATGCAAAAAACCATACTCTTACTCCTCCTAGTTACTGTATTGCAATCTTGTAAACAAGAATTAAAGTCCGCCAACACTGTTAATGTCTCCTTTAGTACAGATGCTAGTGCTATTCCTATGGACGGTAGACTATTACTCATGTTTTCCGATAACGACGAGAAAGAACCAAGATTTCAGATTAATGACGGATTAAATGGCCAATTGGTTTTTGGGGTGAACGTGGATGCCATGGCTCCGGATGCTTCCATCACCTTCGATGATAATGTTTTCGGCTACCCTTTTTCAAGTTTAGCAGCGATTCCTCCGGGGGAGTATAATGTCCAAGCTCTTTTGCACGTATATGAAACTTTCAATCTTGCAACAGGACAAACGGTTAAGCTTCCTATGGATAATGGCGAAGGCCAAAAATGGCAGCGGTCACCCGGGAATTTGTATAGCAAACCTTTTAAAATAAGGATAGCGGAGAACGGTATTGCTAATGTAGAGGTGGTCATGGATCAGGTGATTCCACCTATTGAAGAACCAAAAGATACAGAATGGATAAAGCATATTAAAATAAAATCAGAAAAACTATCAGAGTTTTGGGGTAGGGACATGTATTTAGGTGCCCACGTGTTATTACCCAAAGGATTTAATGAGCATCCCGAGGCCGAATATCCGCTTATGGTGTTTCAGGGTCATTTTCCAAACGATTTTGGTGGATTTAGGACCACTCCTCCAGATTCCAAAATGGAACCGGAGTATTCCGAACGTTTTAGCCTAGAAGGATATAATGTTATTGAACAACAAGAAGCTTATGATTTCTACCAGCGTTGGAACGAACCCGATTTTCCTAGAATGCTGATTATAGAAATCCAGCATCCAACACCATATTATGATGATTCGTATGCGGTTAATTCTGCCAACCAAGGTCCGTATGGGGATGCCATAACCTATGAACTTATACCACATATAGAAAAAGAGTTCAGAGGATTAGGAGAAGGCTGGTCAAGGTTTTTGTATGGCGGTTCTACTGGAGGTTGGGAGGCATTGGCAGTACAAGTCAAATATCCTGAGGAGTATAATGGGTGTTTTGCTGCTTGTCCCGATCCTGTCGATTTTAGTGCCTATTGTCTAACCAATATCTACGAAGACGATAATGCATACTATTACGATAGTGCGCATAAAGAACTAGAGGTGCCTTCCCATCGCGATTATCTAGGGAACATACAATCTACCCTACGGCAAGGCAATCATTTAGAACTTGTTTTAGGCGATAAATCCCGCTCTGGACAGCAATGGGATATTTGGGAAGCTACGTATTCGCCCCAAGGAGAAGATGGATATCCAGTTCGTATTTGGGATAAAATGACTGGAGATATTGATCATTCCGTTGCCGAGTATTGGAAGGAGAACTATGATTTAAGACATATTTTGGAACGTGATTGGGATAAATTAGGGGAGAACCTAAAAGGGAAAATTCATATCTATTGTGGCGATATGGACAATTACTATTTGAATAATGCGGTATACCTCATGGAAGATTTTTTAGAAAGTACCTCAGAGCCCTATTATGATGGAGAAGTATTATACGGCGACCGTGCCGAACATTGCTGGAACGGTGATCCCGAGCTGCCCAACGCCATTACCAGATTACGATACAACAGCATGTATGTGCCAAAGGTCATGAAACGCATAGCGGAAAGTGCCCCAAAGGGAGCTGATTTGACGAGTTGGAGGTATAAATAGAATACTATGAACAACACAAATAAAGTTGCTTGGTTTGTCTTTGTTTCTTTGGCCATTTGCGTCGGGTTATATCCGTTACTATATTTTTTTGTCGACCGTGAATTTGGTCTATTGGCATCCAAATCCGATATGCTTTTATCGAATGTGATTTGGAATATTGGTTTTTATGGCCATATTCTCTTTGGCGGTATCGCCTTGTTAATCGGATGGATACAGTTCAGTAAGAAAATGAGAGCCCGTAATTTGAATAGGCATCGCCTCATTGGTAAGATTTACTTGAGCTCGGCCGTCATAAGTGGAGTTTGTGGTATTTATATCGGTTTTTTTGCCACAGGAGGCCTAATTTCGTCCTTGGGGTTCATTTCGTTAGGCGTATTTTGGTTGTATACCACGATTTTGGCTTACAAAGCCGTGCGAAGTGGTGACATAAAATTACATCAAGGCTTCATGATTTATAGTTATGCAGCCTGTTTCGGGGCCGTTACCTTACGTATTTGGTTACCGCTGCTGACGATTGCGTTTGGTGACTTTGTTTCCGCCTACCGTATGGTGGCTTGGCTGTGTTGGGTGCCCAACGTTATTTTTGCCTATTTCTGGGTTCGTAAAGGAGGGTTGCAATTGGGGTAAGGTTTTTAAAAAGAGCATAGCTTTTAAAATAGAATAATGTAATTAGGAGCATTAACAACGAATGATTTTATCAAATTAGATTAAATGCTAGCGTTAGTATGGCTTTAACTAAGTAACAACTATTAATGGAATATAGAAGATTTGGCCGAACCGATTGGCAAGTAAGTGAAGTAGGTTATGGCATGTGGGGAATGGCCGGCTGGACGGCAAGCGACGACGCCCAGTCCTCAAAATCATTGGATTTGGCTGTTGAGAATGGCGTTAATTTTTTTGATACCGCTTGGGGTTACGGCGAAGGGCATAGTGAAGAATTGCTAGGCGACCTCTTACGAAGACATCCTTCCAAAAAGTTATATACCGCTAGTAAAATTCCACCTAAAAATTTTCAATGGCCTGCGAAACCCGAATATTCCTTTGAGGATTCTTATCCAACGGAACATATCATGGATTTTACCCATAAGACATTAAAGAATTTGGGGGCAGAACAGCTAGATCTCATGCATTTTCATACCTGGGACGATGGTTGGAGTAACCGTGAAGAATGGCAACGAGCAATTGAGGATTTAAAGACTTCCGGTAAAATTGCAGCTATGGGAATTAGCATGAACCGATGGGAACCTGAGAATGGTATAAAAGCATTAAAAACAGGCATGTTAGATGCCGTACAAGTCATTTATAACATATTTGACCAAGCTCCTGTAGATACTCTGTTTCCATTATGTAGGGAATTGGATATTGCAACTATTGCGCGGGTACCTTTTGATGAGGGAACTTTGACGGGGAATATTACGAAGGAAACTACCTTTCCCGAAGGAGATTGGAGAGGCACCTATTTTGTGCCGGAAAATTTAATTTCTTCCGTGACCCATGCAGATGCGTTACGACCGCTACTCCCAGATGGGATGACCATGGCGGAAATGGCACTTCGTTTTATATTGATGAATGACAATGTAGGGACTACCATCCCTGGTATGCGTAAACAAAAAAATGTGTTAGCAAATACAGCAACTAGTGATGGTTTTGGTTTATCTAAGGCCTTATACGAGGAGTTATTAAAACACAGATGGGATAGGGTTCCTACGTCATGGTCGCAATAAAATAGATATTCAAACTTCAAACTTCAAACTTCAAATGATAAAATGGACAGGCTGTAACTTTACGAAAGGCCAAGAATTAAACGCAATAGAAAACTGAGTCGAACTATTTAGCAAACAACTGCCCCATATCTTTAAACGCTTTGAATTCCAGTGCATTTCCTGCAGGATCTAAGAAGAACATCGTTGCTTGTTCACCAACTTGTCCTTTGAATCTTACATAGGGTTCAATGACAAATTTCATACCCTTTTTACGTAATTCAGAAGAGAAGCTTTCAAAGGTTTCCCAAGTTAGAATAACCCCATAATGAGGAACTGGAACGTCATGCCCGTCTACAGGATTGCTATGGAGTTCGGTTTCCTTAGGTTTTGGTTTGTAGTGAATAACCAATTGATGTCCAAAAAGATTAAAATCTACCCAATGATCACTGCTCCGGCCTTCTTCGCAATTAAGTATTTCCCTATAAAACGTTCTACATTCTTGGAGGTTGTGCACAGGTATGGCAATATGAAAGGGAGTAATGTTGGACATAAATTTTAGTTTGACTAAAAATAGTTGTTTTTAGGATGTTAAAAAAGCAACAATTTGATTATTGACTTCGTCTTGATGCATAGAATGCCCTAGTCCTTCTGTTGTAATCAAACTACTTCCTAGCCATGCAGCGTGTACCTGTTCAGAAGCATGGTATGGTGCAATAGTATCCAAACGGTCGTGAAATAGTAGCCCTTTTTTGGTATTAGTTAGTACAAATCTAGAGGAAGAAAATTCCTTTTCGCTAAAACCGAACCGTTTTAGGACATAGGCTCCTAGTGCTTTTGAAACATGGTCGTTATAACCTAATAGCTGTTTAAAGTGGGTCATGTTTTCATGAAATTCCGAAGGTGAGCCTATCGTCACTATCTTGTCGACAGTTGGTGACGGATTTAGGTATTCGCTGTACAATGCCGTCATGCCGCCGAAGGAATGACCCACAATATGCTTGGGTGTATAGGTTTTGATAACTACTTCTAGTATTTGTGCGTAAAGGGGAACATACAAGTAGGTTCCTGTAGAATAACCGTGAGCGGGTGCGTCAAAAGCAATGATGTTAAGATCTGCTGCTTTTAATTTTTTAATGAGTTTATGCCAGCGCCAAGTGTTACTTTCCCAGCCATGGACTACTACAACAGTCCCTTTGGTTCCACTCCAACGGTACGTTTGTATTGTATGGTCAGCGATGTGCAACTTTTCATGTTTTGCAGCATCTAAATACTCTTTTTGGTTCGGGAGCACCCTTCCTTTTCTAACCTTGCTAAAGATATGAAATGCTTTTTCTGCAGCTTTTTCGCGATGTATACCCGCATATAGGTTTAAAACGATGCCGTATGCTTTTGGGATAAGTTTGGAGAGTAGTTTTTTCATAAATGTAGAACTACAAAAATACGTAAAGCTTTTTATATTTTAATGCCAAGGAATTTTGAAACAAGGCGTTTTAATACAACTATATACGTAAGATTAGAAGTTTGAAAGCGTAATGAAAACTTAAGAAATTTAAGAGTATATACATTTAAAAGAGCGGTCAGTATTAATAGATTCAACTTTTAGTTTCCCTACAAATTAACAGTCCCTGGTGAGTCATGAATACTAGGAAATCTGTGATGAAATAACCTTAGGCTTCTCTATTGGTCTTATCAATACTGAATGCAGGCCTGCAAACTGAAATATACTCGCAGGATTCTTCAAAAGGATTGGTGTATTGAACCCTTACGTTTTTTTCGATTTTAATTGATTCTCCCGCCTTTAGGATGACGGTTTCTCCATCAATGATACATTGTTTTTTACCTTTCACTACTATGGTGTATTCATCGAAATCTGGTGTTTGAGCAGGTTCACTCCATCCCGGTGGTGCTATCATGTGGGCAATACTTAGCTCATTAGTACCGTCTGTAGCCTTTCCAAAGTGTTCAGCAATATATTTGCCATCCGTAGTGGGGACTATAAAAGGAGATTTTTGAACACTGAATTTTTAATTCATGATTACGGATGTATTTTCTAACATCAATCCCAGCCCACCATCATATATTTTATTTTGGCGTTATCCGGAATTTGAACTTCCTCTACGCTAGTATTGGCAGTGTACCGCAGACTCGCGGGAAGTTCTGCCTTATCAATTGTGAAATAGATATCATTATCTTTCAATAGGATGATGACATTGTTCAAAGAAGTAATAATTTTTTTGATTTGGTGTTTTTCCTTTATTTCCTTAAAAGTGCTTTTAATAGTAACACCATTGGATGTTGCAAAGCGTTGGTCATTTATTTGAACGTTCTGTACGGTTGGAATACTATCCGAATTTGGGGTAAGCGTAAGTAAATGGGCACCACCTTTTTCGAAAATCTTAATTTTACTAGCGCCACTTCCAAAATTTAACTTTACGGTATCCATGACCAAGGAATCTTCGGCATAAATGAGTTCAAGGTCTCTGGCGAGACTTTGCTTATCTAGTTTGCCTACCTGACTCGATGCTATTAAAAAGTTAGGGTCTTTTTCTTTTTGGCATTGTGAGGCAAGCAGGCAAGAAAAAATAAGGATGATTGTTTTGATTGATTTCATTAGGTGTTATTCGTTTTTTAAGTTGATTATCGCATTACTTTTTTAAGAACCCCAAGCACACCCCTAATGAATGTGGCACTGGTTAATACTTTTAGTATAGGATTCATTCTTGTGCTTTGTCTAGAGCTTGTTCTTCTTTTTGCAGGTTCGGCTTTTTTCTTTTTAGCTAAGGCCTCAGCTTTCTCTATTTTTTTGTTTAAGATTTCGTAGGCACTTTCGCGATCTATGATATCCCCATATTTTTTTACGAGATCAGAATTCTCAATTACGTTGTTAAGTTCCTTGTCCGTAAGCACATCCATACGGCTCATGGGTGCTCTGAGCAAAGTTGCTGCTAAGGGCGTGGGTCTTCCTTTTTCGTCCAGTGCAGAAATTAAAGCTTCGCCTATCCCTAGAGAAGTAAGTACCTCTTTGGTATTATAAAATTCGGATTCAGGATAGTTCTCTGCGGTAAGTTTGATGGCTTTTCTATCCCTGGCGGTGAAAGCCCTTAACGCATGTTGCACTTTAAGACCTAATTGTGCGAGTACTTCATTAGGAACATCCGTAGGGTTTTGGGTTACAAAATATAGCCCAATACCTTTAGATCGTATCAATTTTACGATACTTTCTATTTGGTTTAGCAACGCTTTTGATGCCTCTTTAAATATCAAGTGCGCTTCATCTATAAACAGAATAAGTTCTGGCCTGTCGCTATCACCTTGTTCTGGAAAACTATCGTAAATTTCAGCCAATAGGCTTAACATAAATGTGGAAAATAATTTTGGCCTATCTTGAATATCTGTTAACCTAAGGATATTAATGTAGCCTCTACCATTTTCATCTATTCTAGTGAGGTCATTTACTTCAAAGGATTTTTCCCCAAAAAAGAGATCAGCACCTTGTTGTTCTAGTTCAATGATTTTTCTTAGAATAGTTCCAGTAGAGCTTGTAGAAATACGACCATAGTCTTTCGTGAATTCAGCTTTACCACCACCTGTAGCATATTGTAGCACTTTTTTAAAATCCTTAAGGTCTAGCAATGGAAGTTTGTTGTCGTCACAGTATTTGAATATGACCGCTACAATTCCTTCTTGGGTTACGGTAAGGTCCAAAATTCTAGACAAAAGTGTTGGTCCAAACTCGGATACGGTTGCTCGCATCTTTACACCATCCTGCTCCGATAGCGATAAGATTTCTACTGGGAATTTTTTAGCTTCAAATGGGAATCCAATTTTTGCATGACGTTCGTCAATTTTAGGATGTCCTGGACTAGGTTGTGCTAACCCGCTTAAATCACCTTTCAAATCCATCAATAACACCGGTATACCTTTATCCGATAAGTTTTCGGCCAAAACCTGTAACGTTTTAGTTTTCCCTGTTCCTGTCGCTCCTGCTATGAGCCCATGTCGGTTAAGGGTTTTTAGAGGTATTTTCACCAGAGCGTTTGTTACGGCTTCTTCATCTAGCATTGCCGCTCCCATAGTTATAAAATCACCTTTAGTGGTGTATCCTTCCTGAATATGTGCAAAGAAATCCTCTTTGGAGCCCATGTTATTAATTTTCTATAAAAATAGCTGATTTTAAGTGATGGAACCATAGATTTTCTTAGGTGTTATCAAATATAATTAACAGTGTTGTTTTATGGATTGTCACACACGTAGACTTGGTTAAAAATGCTGCGTTCATGTTGTTGAATTTTAGAAATTGTTATATGTATCTTTGCACGATGGAAAAACAAGAGGTTCTTGCTTTGGTTGACAAGGGGGTTATGCTTCCCTTAATGGAGGAGTTCTATACCATACAGGGTGAAGGTTTTCATAAGGGAACGGCTGCTTATTTCATTCGCGTTGGTGGCTGTGATGTGGGTTGTCATTGGTGCGATGTTAAGGAAAGTTGGAACGCGGATACGCATCCGCCAACCAATATTGACATCATCGTAGAGAACGCTGCCAAATATTCGGATACTATCGTAGTTACCGGAGGAGAGCCTTTAACTTGGGATATGGACCCATTGACATCTGCTTTAAAAGCAAAAAACCTTAAAACACATATAGAAACGTCAGGAGCATATCCATTGAGTGGCGATTGGGATTGGATTTGTCTTTCCCCAAAAAAGAACAAATTACCCGAAGGGAGAATTTATGACAAAGCCCACGAACTTAAGGTAATTGTATATAATAATCACGATTTTATGTTTGCTGAGGAGCAGGCTGCAAAAACGAACAAAGATTGTATTTTATACCTACAACCAGAGTGGAGTGTTCGTGACAAAGTAACGCCTCTGATTGTAGATTATGTAATGAAAAACCCAAAGTGGAAGGTGTCCCTGCAGACTCATAAGTACTTGAATATTCCTTAAGGAATAGATTTAAACGTATTATTTTTGATCGGGACTTATAACTTTATCCAAAAACCAATACATAGTATTTCATCCATTTTTATCTACCACCATTCGCCTGAAGGTCTAACACGCACTCCGAATCTAGAGCAACGGTATTACTTTTACCTGTTTTTGATTGTAATAATTTTAATACGGTTGTTCCGGATAAATTACAAGTCGATTTTAATTCATTTTGAATAGTGCTGCTTTTTCCAGTGGTTCCGCCAAATTGAAGTTCCGCACGCATTAAACAACCTTCTATATTGCAATGCCTACCAGCATCTGGGTCTTCATGGTCGTTTACCGCTGGAGATCCAAGGTTGACCAATCCAAACAAATGTCCAAACTCGTGATTTAAGGTGGCAGATTCCACATCGGAAATGGTTATGGCGGTGCTTTGAGAAGCTAGTCTTCTGACTGTATTTTCATAGATTACCATAGAGGTATTCCTGTAAACTGCTCCTAGTGTTACCAAGCCTTCTGACATATCATCTCCATCAGAAGGGGCATCAGCAAAATAAATGTAAATAGCTAACGTTTTCCCATCATTATAAGCCGTTCTATTTTCTGTCTCAAGATCCGCAATTTCTTGAAGTGTTAAATCTTCTTCGTCCGGGGAATCTAGTTGAAGGTATTGTACTTCAATATCTTCCTTGAATGTATGTTGCCTTAGGAAATCTGTAAATTGGTCAATGGTCGGTGCAGTTGGTCTAAAGGAAGAGACATGGGCGATTTCAATTAGGATTTTATCAAAATTAGTGTTAGAAAGAATATCGTTTGCAGAATCTCCGGTGGCTTGCAGATTAGCGGTTTTGTCAACTTCTTTTGCTTTAGGTTCCTCAGTATCATCACTTTTGGAGCAAGCCAAAATTAGTATGCAAAACATAAGGGTCAAAAAACTATGGAAATTCTTCATAAACAATTTTTATTATCAATACAACGCAAAAAACGTGCCCACTATTACTTGGTTACGTATAAACGTGCCAAATAATCATAATGTTCACCTTTAACTACCAGTTCGCAAGAAAGACCGTTTAAATTTGCGGCGCGTTGCAAGGTATTAAAATCCAAGTAAAGCCAAGGAAATTCATCACTTTTTAGGTTCTTGTATTCCATTGTAAAGCGTACTTCACCGTAATACGACTCGCCTTCTTGAACCCAATGGCCGCCATCTTCATCGCTATCAAACATGTAAATGATGTCGCTGGAGTCTAAAAGTATTTGTCCTCCTGGATTCAAAAGCGACTTTAATTTCTTAAGAAATATATTGATGTGTTTCAATTTCCCCGCTATCCCAATACCATTCATAAGGATGAGTAGCGTATCAAAGGAACCTAGGTCAAAATTGAGTATATCTCCTTTATGGTAATTTTTAACACCGCGAGCTTTACACACTGTTATGGCGCCTTCGGATTGGTCTAGGCAACTTACCTTAAAACCATTTCCCTGAAGGTATAAGCTATGACTTCCCGCTCCACATCCAATATCTAATACGGAGCCCTTGCAAAGTTTCAAGGCTTTTTTTTCAAGTTCCGGCATTTGCTTATAATTTCTAAAAAGGTAGGGTAACGGGAGTACATCTTCTTCATCCAATGATGAATAGGTGGTGATATCCTTCGTATAGTTTCCAGTATAGAAATCTAGCAATGCGGTACCCAATATATCTTTTTCCAATCTGAATGTTTTGCGTTACAAAAATCCTTTTTTTTGAAACGACTTTCCTAGTTTTGAACCGAAACTTTTATGTAATGAAGAAAACAATAGCTGAATTACCGGCTAAGGCCAAGGAAAAACATACTGAAAATAAGAAGTTTTTTACCAAGCTAAGAAAAAAGCCGCCCAAGAATCTGGATTATCTAATGCAAGAATTGCATGAGGAAGAATTTGAGCGTACGGATTGCCTTACCTGTGCCAATTGCTGTAAAACAACGGGACCACTTTTTACAAATGCTGATATTCAGCGTATCTCTAAACATTTTCGGTTAAAGCCCCAAAAATTCATTGATACCTATTTACGATTGGACGATGAAAATGATTATATACTCCAACAGGTGCCATGTGCTTTTTTGGGGGCAGACAACTACTGTTCCATTTATGAAGTGCGACCCAAGGCTTGCCGTGAATTTCCGCATACCAACCGTAAAAAGTTTCAACAAATTAGTAACCTTACAATGAAAAATGTTGCTATTTGTCCTGCGGCTTATAATATTGTGGAGGAGATGAAGAAGAGAGTAAGTGCTATGTATTAGCGGTTGCTATAAAAAACTTAGGCTGAGTTGTTTAGCTTGTCTACTACTATTTGAATTGGACTACAAACAGATTTCATTACCTACCAACTAAATTATTATCTTTAAAGCATGGAACAATTGATGACTTATTTTGAAAGTATACCTCCTTTGCACCGCACCTTGATTTTGGTGGGTGGTATCACTTTCTTCTGGATTTTAGAAGGCATAGTACCATTGTTTAGCATCAGATATAAGAAATGGAAGCATGCACTACCTAATCTGTTTTTTACCTTAACAACTATCATTATTAATTTCCCCTTGGCTTTTTTGTTATTAAAGACCTCCGATTGGACGGTTGCAAATAATTTTGGTATTATCAACTGGCTACCACAAATGCCCTTGTGGTTGTATGTAGTTCTTGGAGTAATGTTGTTGGATTTAATAGGTGCTTATACAGCACATTTGGTAGAACACAAGGTGAAACCACTGTGGATGGTGCATTTAGTGCACCACTCTGACCATAACGTGGATACTACGACTGCAAATAGACACCATCCTTTAGAAAGTCTTATCAGGTATCTATTTACCTTGATTGGTGTTTTTGTAGTGGGGGCACCAGTGGGTATTATTATGCTTTACCAAAGTCTTTCCGTGGTCTTATCACAATTCAATCATGCGAATATTAAGTTGCCTAAAAAATTAGACAAAACTATAAGTTGGTTGATTATTTCACCTGATATGCATAAGGTACACCACCATTATAAGTTGCCCTATACCGATTCCAATTATGGAAATATTTTCGCTATTTGGGATCGTATGTTTGGAACATATATGGAATTGAATCGCGATAAGATTACCTATGGCGTAGATACCTTTCCAGATGAAAAGGAGAATTCTAGCATAAAAGGATTATTGAAACAGCCTTTTCATACCTATCGCAGGCCAACTAATACTTAAGTAAAAACACTAAAATGTTAAGTGTATAGATTTTTTTTGAGGAAATTATAGATGAGACCTTTAGGTTTTTCTTTACAGTATTAAGGATAGTTAAATAGGATAGGAAATAAATTAGGGTAAAAAGAATAAACGCAACAGAATAAAAAACCCAAAAAAATTTTTCACTAAATATGTGAGGTTTTGACAGTATTTTCAATCTTATCTAAGGAATGGTTTGTTGATTTTACAGGCATTGTTGCGTGTGCTGAAATTACAATTAAGGGATATATTAATCTGAAATAAAATTAATATTTAGTAAAGCAGACAAGTTTATTTAAATTTCTAATCGTATGCCAAATATTTCCCCCTAATCGCCTTAAATTTCTCTAAATCATCCTGCCAAGTAGCTTTAATTTCTAGTTCGGATAGTCCTGCTTCAATTTGTTTTTGTAGTGTTGCTGTGCCAGCATGTTTTGTAAAACCTGAAGTGAGGAAGAATTTAGATTTGTCCCTTGTGTTTTGGTAGGCGTCTATTATCCACCGAAGGGACATCTCGCTCATTCTTGGCGTTTTGGACAAGTCTTTTCCATAACAGGTTTTCCCCTCTTCCTTTGGATATTTAGAACCAAAATTTGGTTTTGGGCTATAGCTGAAATCATATTTTGTGGAATCCATAAAGGAGGCTCCGTAGCGTTGAAATTGAAATTCCGTACCACGACCGGCATTGGCATTGGTGCCTTCAAAAAGGCCAAGACTCGGATACAAGTTTATAGCGATGTCGTTAGGAAGGTTAGGCGAGGGTCGTATGGGAAGATGGTAAGTCATATTCCGCGTCCAGTTTTCTAGAGGAACAACGGTCAAGTCAGCTTTCTTTTCTCCTTCCAACCATCCTTCTTCATTTATCATTTGGGCATATTCCCCAATGGTCATCCCATACACTAATGGAATTTTGGTCATCCCCAAGAATCCGGTATGTTCCGCTTCCATAGTAGGTCCATCAACATAATGTGCATTAGTATTGGGTCGGTCCAAAATAATTAAAGGAATATGCTTTTCTGCACAGGCTTCCATCACCAGTTGCAACGTGGCGATATAGGTGTAGAAGCGAACGCCCACATCCTGAATATCAAACAAGACGACATCTATTCCTTCCAGCTGAGTTTGTGATGGTTTTCTGTTTTTGCCGTGAAGTGATAGCAGTGGCAGTCCGGTTTTTATGTCCGTACCGTCGGTTACCTTTTCGCCGGCATCTGCTTGGCCTCTAAAACCATGTTCGGGCGCGAATATTTTTTTGATATCGATCTGTAATGCCAAAAGGGAATCCACTAAGTGCGTGTATTTTTCTTTTTTGAAGATGACGCTAGTCTGGTTGGCTACGACCGCTATTTTTTTATCCTTCAGTAGGGATAAATATGCATCCGTTCGGTTTGCTGCTACGGTGATGGATTTTATGTCAGCAGATGCTGCTTTTTCTTTCGTTTTTTTGGCCGGGTTTCCGCACCCGGAGCATATCAAAAACGATAATAAAACTGTATTTTTGAAACTGGATATAAATATCATCATTTGAACTTAGAGTATTTTATTGCCAAACGGCTTATTACTGGTAAGGAGCATAAAATTAGCATTTCCGCACCAATAATAAAAATAGCTATTGTCGCCATTGCTTTGGGATTGGTTATGATGTTGATTGCTATTGCAACCGGGGTTGGTCTTAAATACAAGATACGAGAAAAGGTTACGGCATTTAATGGCCATGTACAGATTTACAATTATGATAATAATAACTCGGAAGTTTCTGTAGTACCCGTTTCTAAAAATCAGGAGTTTTATCCTAATTTCACGAGTATTGAAGGTATTGTGCATGTACAGGCCGTTGCTACTAAAGCCGGTATCATTCGTACTGCGGAAACCTTTGAGGGTATTGTTGCCAAGGGGGTAGGGAACGACTTTAACTGGCAAGCGCTAGAAGATTATCTGGTAGCTGGAGAATTACCCAGCTATACGGGTCTACTAAATGGAGATATTTTAATGTCCAAACTCATGGCTAGTAGGTTGAACCTGAAAGTTGGTGATTCATTTTTTTCATTTTTTTTAAAGAACGAGGATACCAATAGTATTCCCAACCAACGAAAATTTATAGTAAAAGGTATTTATGATAGCGGATTTGAGGAGATAGATGGACTCTTTATTTTTATAGACATACGGCATATTCAACGAATGAACAAATGGGCTGAAGATGAAGTAGGGAACTTTGAAATATTCTTGGAAAATTTTGATGCTATCGACGAAAAAAGTGCAGAAATCTATGGAAAGACATTGTCCGAATTGGATACCAAGACCCTCAAGGATAAGTATCGTAATATCTTTGAATGGATAGGTCTTTTTGATTTTAATATTATACTCATAATAGGCATATTGATTGTCGTATGCGGTTTTAATATGATTACTGCCTTGTTGGTCCTTATTTTGGAACGTACGCCAATGATTGGAATATTAAAAGCATTAGGTACTAATAATTGGAGTATACGTAAAGTGTTTTTGTACAATGCGGCTTACTTAATTGGTGTAGGGTTATTTTGGGGGAATGTAATTGGTCTAGGAATTATTTTCATTCAACAAGTGTTTAAGCCCTTTAAGTTTCCTAATCCAAAGGAATATTACATAGAGTATATTCCGGTTCATATGGATGTGATGACGGTAGTGTTTTTAAATATAGGTGTTATGGCACTTTGCCTTTTAATGTTGTTAATACCTTCTTTCATAATCACAAAAATCACCCCGGTTAAGGCTATTCGTTTTGAGTAGCGTTCTGCTATTTTATTAAGACTGATTTAGTAGTAATCTAAAATATCAACAATAAAGAAAAGAATGGAATACGCGGAGAATATATTAGGGACGATTGGGAATACCCCTATGGTTAAAATGAATAAACTAACGGCAGAACTACCGTGTTTGGTTTTAGCAAAGTACGAAACTTTTAACCCAGGAAACTCCGTTAAAGATCGCATGGCACTCCAAATGATTCAAGATGCAGAGGAAGCTGGTGTTTTAAAACCAGGAGGTACCATTATCGAAGGAACTTCTGGTAACACGGGTATGGGATTAGCACTAGCGGCAACCATTAAGGGTTATAAAATGGTCTGCGTCATAAGCGACAAACAATCTAAGGAAAAAATGGATATTCTTAGGGCAGTGGGAAGCGAAGTACATGTTTGCCCAACGGATGTAGCCCCAGAAGATCCAAGAAGTTATTACAGCACGGCTAAAAGATTGGCGACAGAAATACCTAATTCATGGTATGTGAACCAATACGATAACCCCTCTAATTGTAAAGCCCACTTTTTAAGCACTGGACCCGAGATTTGGAAACAGACAGATGGAAAGGTAACTCACTTTGTAGTAGGCGTAGGAACCGGTGGAACCATATCCGGTGTAGGTTCTTATTTAAAAATGAAGAATCCCAATGTGAAAATTTGGGGAGTGGATACTTATGGTTCAGTTTTCAAAAAATACCATGAAACAGGCATATTTGATAAAAACGAGATTTATCCTTACATCACCGAAGGGATTGGGGAAGATATATTACCATTGAATGTAAATTTTGGGGTCATTGATGGCTTTACCAAGGTAACGGATAAGGATGCTGCGGTGTATACCCAACGTTTGGCTAAGGAAGAAGCTATGTTCTTGGGTAATTCTGCAGGTGCGGCCATAAAAGGGTTGTTGCAGTTAAAAGAACATTTTACGAAGGACGATGTAGTGGTAGTTTTGTTCCATGACCACGGTAGCAGGTATGTTGGAAAGATGTTCAATGATGAATGGATGCGTGAGCAGGGCTTTTTAGATTAACGAATACTATTTAATAAATGAAATATATCCTAATGTTGAAATCAAGAATCGCTTTGATATGTTTAAACTTGTTATTTGTTTTTTCATTATCAGCACAAAAATTATCAAGAACCGAGAACAAAATCGTTAAAAGTATAGAAGCAAATAATGAGGAGGCTATTGGTTTTTTAGAAGAGGTGGTGAATATCAATAGCGGAACCTTGAACTTGGCAGGTGTACAAAAAGTTGGAGAAATTTTTGGGAGTGCTTTTAAAGATATAGGTATGGAGACTACATGGATTCCAATGCCCGAAGAACTCAACAGAGCAGGCCATCTTTTTGCCGAAACTTCGGGAAAAAAAGGAAAAAAATTACTATTGATTGGCCATTTGGATACTGTTTTTGAGGAGGATAGTCCGTTTCAGACCTTTGTCAGAATCAACGATAGTATTGCGCATGCGCCTGGCGGAAACGATATGAAAGGTGGGAATGTGATTATTTTATATGCCCTAAAGGCACTTCAAGAGCAAGGCTTACTTAGTGATGCACAAATCATAGTTGCCTTTACAGGGGATGAGGAAAGTACAGGCAAGCCATTGACCGTAGGAAGAAAAGATTTGATAGAAGCGGCTAAACGAAGCGATATTGCTTTAGGTTTCGAGACATCTACAGGATTTAACTATGCCACCGTAGCCCGCAGAGGTGCCTCCGGATGGAAAGTTGAGGTTACAGGAAAACGAGCGCACTCGTCCGGAGTTTTTAGTGAAAATATTGGTGCAGGAGCTATATTTGAAATGTCCCGCATATTACATCAGTTTTATACAGACGTTAAAGGTGAAGATTTGTTAACCTTTAATCCAGGCACGGTAATGGGCGGTACGTTTGTGGAGTATGATGAATTTAGTAGTAAAGGAACTGTATTTGGAAAATCAAATGTGGTGGCACAGAAGGCGGAAGCTAAAGGGGGACTTCGTTTTATTTCCGAGGAACAAAAGGAGCGTGCCAGAGAAAAAATGCGGTTAATTGTATCCGAAAATTTACCCATGACATCGGCAACCATTACGTTTACGGATAGTTACCCTGCTATGGGTCCAAAGGACTCCAACTTGGAGTTGTTAAAAGAGTTGAATGAAGTCAGCAAAGATTTGGGACAAGGTGAGGTATTGGCTTATGACCCTGGTAAACGTGGTGCAGCGGATACTTCTTTCGTAGCGGATTATGTTGCTTGCCTAGATGGTTTGGGAACTATGGGTAGCGGTGCTCATACGCCGGAGGAGACTGTAAACTTAAATACCATAGAGGCACTCACGAAAAGAACGGCTCTATTGATTTATAGGTTGATTAATCAGTAGTTGCCAGTTTATGACATGTGCATACCAATATGGTTAAAGCGAAGGGCGAAAAGTGTTTTCCGTTAAAATCATGATTGGCACCAAAATCATCTGCCTTTAACCATGGATAGTATTAGTTTTCTATGGGTTGCTATAAGCTTTTGTAAAAGGGTATCCAATGCTAAGTATAAGTAGCTTTTGGTATCTTAGTAAAAAATTAAACTGATGGAAACTCAATCTTCCCGTTATTCATTGTTTTTACGTCACTTCATGCTGCTAGTAGCATCGCTATTCCTTTTTAATTGTAGTTCAGACGATACGCCACCAAACGAACCAGAGGAAGAGGAAACTGAAATTCCTTTAGAAAATCGATTACCCTTAGTCGCTATTTCTACCAACGGAAACCAAATTGTAGACGAACCTAAAATTGATGCTACCTTTACCATAACTGAGGATGATATGGTTTCGTATGAAGGCAAAATGGGAATAGAGATTCGCGGTGCCTCCTCGCAATCATTTCCTAAAAAATCCTTCGGATTTGAAACTCGAGATGCCGCCAATGAGGATTTGAATGTTTCAGTTTTTGGTTTTCCTGAGGAAGAGGATTGGATACTTTACGCCCCTTACAGTGACAAATCCCTTGTGCGGAATATGTTGATTTATGATTTATCCAGGGACATTGATCAGTATGCAAGTAGAACTAAATTTGTTGAAGTTGCTATAAATGGGGTTGATCAAGGAGTCTATGTCTTCATGGAAAAACTAAAAAGGGATAATAATCGCATAGATATAAACAACCTAAAAGAAGATGAAAATGCAGGTGAGGATGTCACAGGAGGTTATATTTTAAAGATAGATAAGACCGCTGGCACTAATTTAGGAGAAGGATATAACGACCAAAATTCATTTGTCTCGGCTTTTGAACCACCAGCTGCTGTTTTAGGCCAAGAAATTAATTTTTTATACGAAGAGCCTGATGCCGAAGATATTACTGTGGAACAGAAAACGTATATAACCGACTATTTAGGCCAATTTGAGACTGCTTTAGCATCAGATAGTTTTGCCAATGCCGATACCGGTTATCAAGCATTTATAGATGTAGATAGTTTTATCGATTTCTTTATTCTCAATGAACTTTCTAATAATGTAGATGGCTATCGTTTAAGTACTTATATGCATAAGGATAAGAACGAAAAGCTAAAAATGGGACCTATTTGGGATTTTAACCTTGCCTTTGGAAATGCCAATTATTGTGAAGGTGGGACAACTAATGTCTGGGCCTACAAGTTCAACGAACGTTGCCCTGAGGATTTTTGGCAAGTGCCATTTTGGTGGGAGCGATTATTACAGGACCCCGCCTACCTAACCAAGTTGAAATCTAGATGGAATACGCTACGTGGCAGTACCTTGTCTAACGGTGCTATTTTATCAAAAATCGATTCTTACAATGTTTTGTTAAACCAATCTGGTGCGGTGAGTACCAACTTTAAGGTCTGGCCTGTGTTAGGAACCTATGTCTGGCCTAATAATTTTATAGGCAACAAGTATCCAGAGGAATTACAATATTTGACGGACTGGATAGAAGATAGATTGGTTTGGATGGACACCGAAATAATGATGCTTTAATTAGTTCAACTAATTTTTAGGAAGCAGCAACGGTAGTCAACTAGATGGTGTTTAGCATATCAATATAGTTATGGAGAAAAGTATAGTATTTGCCCTGGGAAACCAAACGGTAAGAATTGATTCTGGAGAACTCGTGGGCTATGAAGTGGCTGGTCACGAATTTATACATCAAAAAGGAAGTCTTGGATGGCGAAATTCCGATACCGAAATGTTTCCGATAATAGGACCCACCAATAAATCAAATTTTAGGGTTAAGACACCAATTGGATCAGCAGTGCAGGACCAACATGGCCTATTGCGTGAAATGGAATACCAAGTAAAACAACAAGCCAAAACGAAAGCAATTTTTAGAAAGCGGTATGCATCAAATTCAATTGTCCAAAATTCCAAATTCCCTCAAAAATCCTCGGAAAAGGAATTATATTGGCCTTACGGTTTTGAATTTACCAAGACCTTTCAACTTACCGATAGTGGACTTCGGATAACTTTCACAATAACTGGCGAAATAGGAATGCCTTTTATGCTAGGCTATCATCCTGCTTTTAAATTAAGTGCGGAGCATGCAACAATACAAACAGACGAAAAAATTATTTCTATAACAGAGGTCATGGCTGTTGGTAGTAGGGCACTTCATGTTCCTAACTGCGAAAAAGTAGTGCTTTCGGATAAACAATCCCTTGAAATAAGCACCAGTGGTTTTGGTAATTTTATGCTTTGGACGGAAGTCCCCAATATGGTCTGTATAGAACCCATTACGTTTTACCCTTATGCGGTGTCACAAGAAAGCCTACATGAAGGTTTTACAATATTGAACTCAGGCCAAAAGGAATATTCGGTCTTTTTGAAACCTAAAAATAATTAAGTCTATGCTAATGAAAACTAGTCTAATCCTTTTCATATTACTATGCGGTAGTATCAGTTTTTCTCAGGAAACTATAACACCCGATTCTTACTATGCGGAAATTCCTGAATCTCCAGTCGTATATACACCAGGAGCTATAGTTTCTAGAATGGTCGATGGCCTAGGTTTTCGATATTATTGGGCTACAGAAGGGTTAGTCGATACTGATTTAAGTTATAAGCCAAGTAAGGAAGCTAGGTCTTTATTAGAAACTGTAGATCATATCTATGGGCTTTCTAAAATAATAGTGAATTCTGCAAAAAAAGAACCTACGGACTATACCTTAGAACAGCCAAAAATGAATTACTTGGAAAAACGTTTGGCCACTTTGGAAAACTTCAGGAGTGCAAGTGAACTATTCTTAGCATCCAAGGACATATCAAAACATGCAATCGTTTTTAAAGATGAAAACAAAAGCTCTGAATATCCATTTTGGAACCAGATAAACGGACCAATAGAAGATGCTGTTTGGCATGCAGGTCAGTTGGTGGTATTGAGAAGAGCGTCCGGGAATCCGATTAATCCCAAAGTAAATGTGTTCTTGGGAATTCTTAATGAGTAATTGTCCTGCGTTCTAAAGATCACCTTTCTTGTGCCATTTTTAGGTGTAAGGGCATTATTATGTAAATTTGTGCTGTGAACCGATTTTTACCATTTTTACAGTGGTTAGCTACCTATAAAAAAAGCTACTTTGCAAAAGATCTTGTAGCTGGACTTACTGTTGGTATTGTTTTAGTCCCACAAGCTATGGCATATGCCATGATTGCTGGTCTTCCTCCGGTTTACGGACTGTATGCCGCCTTTTTGCCTGTATTGATATATATGTTTCTTGGTACTTCCAGAAAAATTGGGGTAGGTCCTGTTGCTATGGATTCTCTCCTGGTTGCTGCAGGATTGGGTACACTTTCCATTTCTGGGCCGGAACAATACATTGCTATGGTGGCCGTATTGGCTTTTGTTGTAGGTGCCATTCAATTGATATTAGGTTTACTACGTATGGGCTTTTTGGTGAATTTTCTTTCCAAACCTGTTATTAGTGGATTTACTTCGGCAGCCGCTATTATCATTATTTTAAGTCAGCTTAAACACCTATTGGGAACCACAGCACCTAGTAGTAGTACATTTCATAAATTGGTCGTAGATAACTTTCGGTATGCTTCAGATGTAAACCCGTACACCTTACTTATTGGTAGTCTTGGTGTTTTATTGATTTTGGGTTTTAGAAAATGGAGCCAGCGTATCCCTGGAATTTTAATCGTTGTGGTATTGGCTATGGTTGCAGCATATGTGTTCAAGCTTGGCGACTATGGAGTAGCACTTGTGGGTACTGTTCCCAGCGGACTTCCTAATTTTGTAATGCCTGATTTGCAATGGGAGAGTTTGGAACAGTTGTGGCCCATAGCCTTGGCTTTGGCTCTGGTTGGATATTTGGAAGCCATTTCTATAGGCAAGGCATTGGAAGTCAAAAGCGGGGAGGAAACTATTGATCCAAATCAGGAATTATTAGCCTTAGGGTCTTCAAATATAGTAGGATCTTTTTTTCAGGCATTTCCGGTTACTGCCAGTTTTTCCCGGTCGGCAATAAATCATCAATCAGGTGCTAAAACCAATTTAGCAGCCCTCTTTAGCGTTGTTTTAGTAGTGCTGACGCTGTTATTTTTAACTCCTATTTTTAAGTTTATGCCAAATGCGGTACTCGCTAGTATTATTATGGTTTCGGTCTTTAGTTTGATTGATATTAGATATGCGCGTAAACTTTGGGACAATAGGAGGGATGAGTTTGTTGTTTTATTGATTACTTTTTTGGCTACACTTTTTTTAGGAATCAAAGAGGGTATTTTTATAGGGATGTTAAGCTCTTTATTGCTGATGGTCTATAGAACTTCAAATCCGCATTTTGCAGTGTTAGGAAATATAATAAATTCAGACTATTATAAAAATATTAAACGATTCGCGGATGAAATTGAGGACCGGGAGGATTTGTTAATAGTTAGGTTCGATGCTCAATTATATTTTGCGAACGCTACTTTTTTTAAGAGTCAATTGTTAAAGGAGGTTGTGAGAAAAGGTGAACCATTAAAAGGTGTTATTTTAAATGCCGAAGCCATAAATTATATAGATTCTACTGCGGCTGAAATGTTGACGAAAACAATTCATGAGATTCATGATTTAGGACTTCAATTTTACATTGCAGGAGCTATTGGACCCACAAGGGATATTATATTTAGTAGCGGAATTATAAATGAACTGCATCGGGAATACCTCTTCGTAAAGACCAAAGAGGCAGTAACTTTCTTTGATAATCCTAGGGCTGTTTCTGAAGTGAGTTCAAGGGTGGCCTATGAAAATGGTTGTAAAACAAACACTATAAAGCGGTCAAAAGTATAGACTAGTTTTTTTAAAAAATTAAATACACAAATGAAAATAGAACAGATATATACAGGATGTTTGGCACAAGGTGCCTATTATATAGAAAGTAATGGAGAAGTCGCAATCATAGACCCTTTACGGGAGGTGACGCCCTACATGGATCGAGCGGTGGCGGATAATGCAAAAATAAAATATATTTTTGAGACGCATTTTCATGCTGATTTTGTGAGTGGTCACGTGACACTGTCTAAGAAAACGGGTGCGCCCATTGTTTTTGGGCCAACGGCTAACCCTTCCTTTGAAGCCGTCATTGCAACGGACGGACAACAATTTAAATTAGGGGAACTTACTATTATTGCACTGCATACTCCCGGGCACACTATGGAAAGCACTACCTATCTTTTACAGGATGCTAATGGTAAAGATCACGCTATTTTTTCTGGAGATACTTTGTTCTTAGGTGATGTAGGACGCCCAGATCTTGCGCAAAAAGCAGCACATCTAACACAGGAGCAACTCGCTGGAACTTTGTACGATAGTCTCCGAAATAAGATTATGCCCTTGGCGGATGATGTTATCGTTTATCCTGCACATGGAGCAGGTTCGGCCTGCGGCAAGAATATGATGAAAGAAACAGTAGATTCCTTGGGGAATCAAAAGAAAATGAATTATGCCCTAAGGGCGGATATGACCAAGGAAGAGTTTGTTGCAGAGGTAACTGACGGACTTTTGCCACCGCCTAAATATTTTCCTTTAAACGTAAAAATGAACAAGGAGGGTTATGAGGATATCGCAGCGGTATTGGATAGAGGAACCACCGCCTTGTCACCAGAAGAATTTGAGTTAGCAGCAAATACCACTGAAGCACTGGTCTTAGATGTAAGACATCAAAACGAATTCATAAAAAATCATATACCGCGGTCAATATTCATTGGACTTAACGGGGATTTTGCTCCGTGGGTAGGTGCCTTGGTGGCAGATATCAAACAACCTTTGCTTTTGGTTATACCTGAAGGAAAAGAAGAGGAGGCGATAACCAGATTATCCAGAGTAGGGTTTGATGGCACGGTTGGCTACTTAAAGGGTGGTTTGGATGCTTGGGAGAAAGCAGGTAAGGAAACAGACAGTATAACTTCGGTATCGGCTAGCACCGTAAAGGAGCAATTAGCGACCAATCAGATCCCGGTTTTCGATGTACGTAAGGAAGGCGAGTATGCTTCCGAGCATATGATTAACGCCAAGCACACTCCGTTGAGTACGCTAAACGAATACCTCTCTCAGTTTCCTAAGGAACAGGATTTCTTTGTGCACTGTGCAGGAGGTTATCGTTCCGTGATTGCTGCTTCTATATTAAAAAGCAGGGGAATCCATAACCTTATTGATATATCTGGAGGTTTTGCAGCGCTTAAACAAGAAGGAATTTCCATGACCGATTACGTTTGTCCTTCCACGCTGTAAACCTGATAATTATCATTTTTTAAGCCGTAATGCGGGTATAAATTTGCTGTGTATTTCGTAGTATCTACGATTTAATCTTAGGTCTCATAATCCACAAAAAAAAGGGTGATGATGTTCTAGATTAAGTAGAGCTTGATAAAAATGGGTATGAAAAAAAATATAGGGGTCCTAGATAGGGTCATTCGGACAATTATAGCGATTATAGCAGGTTTTATGGTGTATTTAGGAATGATAGAAGGTTCTTCTTCTTTTGTCCTTATGATCGTAGCAGGTATATTTGCTCTCACTAGTTTGGTAGGTTTTTGTCCCTTTTATGGCTTGTTTGGTCTCAATACGCAAAATCTTTAATAAGTAACCTAATTTTATAAATTATGCATATGTTTTATCCTTTGGTCAATTGGAGTAATGGAATAATAATGATAGGTATTTTTGCCTTGGTTTGTGTCATCTTGGTAGCCATCATGATTAGTTTTGTAAATAGCGAAAGAAAAAAGAAGTAGAAGCACTTTGTGCTGTTATCCTCTTTTTTTATAGGTATTCGCTTTGGGAGATAGCAACAGGGAGGGCAGGCTCAGTGGAATATAAAGTTGTTTCCCAACAAAAAAATGGCCTAAATTATAATGGTTTTGGTTCGAGTTCAAGCCAAATTGTAATAAGGAGAAAATTATTCTTTTGATTTTAATTTTATTCGGATGTTTTAATTTTTAGCGCTAAAGCGCACGTTTGTTTTTTAAATGTTAAAAAAACCCAACAAAAATAATTTTCGTATTAAACTAATTGTTAAATTTAATAAAGATTTGTATT
>CAZDOW010000012.1:0-4737 GCA_964507115.1 uncultured Maribacter sp. | reverse complement strand
AACAAAAATAATTTTCGTATTAAACTAATTGTTAAATTTAATAAAGATTTGTATTTAGCTAATGATTAAAACATTTGTAGAGCGGGTTGGAGTAATGAACTGTGTATTACTTCTGGTGGTCTTATCCATTATAATTGTTTCTGAAGTACTTTTTCTTAGCGGTAAAAAGCTCGATGCTATATTTATCGCTTTTTGGGCACCTACCATTCTAGGTTTTATGAATTATTTTAAGGGAAAAAGATAGTGGATTTTGTACTCTTATATTCCATTTTTGTAGGTATCATTTTTGTGATATGGATTATCTTTGTAATGCGTATGTACCGCAACTTAAATGATTAAAAACCTTCTAGGTTCCAAACTTCTTTTTCGATTTCTATTATTGTCTCAGGATTTTTGATATTGTAGGATTCAACGATTCGCTGAGTTTCCATGGTGTTTTTTTGCAGCTGTAGATGAGGTTCCAAATCTCCATAAGTGTTAATTTGCTCTTGTTTCTGCACAAAACCAAAACCAACGTATAAATTATCCCGGACCAGAACTATAGTTTCTTCTTCAGCGTTCCTTCCTTTACCTTTAATGATATAATCTGTTTTACGCTCTTTTAACGATTTGATAGCAGATTGTACCTTGGTGTTGTATTCAGATAAGTAGCTAATGTCCTTGCAGATGCCTATGCAATTCTTTATCCTGAAATGGGAACAGTGTGTTACATTTTCTTGCAGATGACAATACTTTGGGCAAAGTTCAAACGCTTCGCAAACCTTCTCTATATATGCACGGCAGTCGGTTAGGTTATAGAATATATACAGTGGATTTGGTGCTAATTTTAGTTTGTTATGCGCCAAATGGATGATTCCGTTTCTGTCTTCATAGCTGAAAACACCATATTGTTGTTTGGTTTGTTTTTGTGCACGATTGAATTTTGGGTAATGCTTTTTTATCTCTCCTGATTCTTGTAGCAATGCCAACAATTCATTTCCGGTCTCTTCAAAGTCCAAGAAATGGGTCTCGTTGCACAACGCTAATTCCTTGGTAGATTTATCGTAGAAGTGGCTTAGTACTCTTTTTTTGATATTTATTGCTTTTCCAACATATATAATATCTCCTTTCGCATCTTTAAAATAATATACGCCCGGAGTAGCGGGGAGTTTGTCAAATTCTGCTTTGGGTAGTCCAGGGGGTAAGGTGGCTTCTTGGGAACGAGCGTTTAGAAAAGATTTAAACACCTTTTCTGCTCCTTGAGCCCTTAGGAGTTTATGAAACAGTAACATGGTTGCATGAGCATCTCCCCGAGCACGATGACGGTCCGTAAGAGGAATGCCAATAGCAGAGCATAATTTACCTAGGCTATAGGAATTGTACCCAGGAAGTAGTTTTCGGGAAAGTCGAACAGTGCATAGTTTTTTTCTAGAAAACACCTTTCCAATACCCAGTAACTCATTTTTAATGACGTTGTAGTCAAAATTTACGCTGTGGGCGACAAAAATACTATCCGCTGTTATTTCCAAAATTTTGGACGCTATTTCACCCAGTTTTGGAGCGTTCCTCACCATGGCGTTATCGATTCCGGTAAGACCTGTAATAAAATAAGAGATTTCACATTCCGGATTTACCAAACTGGTAAACTCGTCTACTTTCTCATGTCCATCATATTTAAAAATAGATATCTCCGTGATTCGGTTTCCCTTAATTCCATTTCCTGTGGTCTCTATGTCTACAATACAATACACTACTATTTCCCTGATTTAATTTATTGATTTAACTGCTTTAGAACGCATCATTTTTCATTGTAATTGTGAAACTACAAAATCAAGATAATCTGGTTTAGGTAAGCCAAGAGTTTTGAATACTTTCCAATACTGCTTCCTGTTTGCTGAATACTGTTACCTTTTTTCTACACTTACAATAACCGACTTGCTAATAGGTGTATTGCTATAATCCGCAAAATGATTATATGGGATAATCATATTGGTTTCTGGGAAATACGCGGCTATATTTCCTTTTGGTATGTTGTACGGGATAACCAAAAACTGTTCCGCTCTTCTTTCTATACCGTCGTATGTACTTATCAAATCTACGACTTCTAGTTTTTTTAGATTTTGTGCTACCATGTCGGCCTCATTCATAAAAAGAACCCTACGTTCGTTGTGAATACCACGATAGCGGTCATTGAGTCCGTAGATGGTAGTATTGAACTGATCATGGGAGCGAATGGTCATTAGTAACAGTTCATTAGGTTTTATATCGTGGTTGGCTAGGCTACAATTACTAAATTGTGCCTTTCCATTAGGGAGTTTACTAAAATCTAGTTCCCGCACATTATTTGGAAGATAAAACCCAGTTCCTTTAGATTTTTCTGAGACGTCTTTAAAACCTGATATAGTAGCAGCAATTTTTTCTCGAATACTATTGTAATCCGAACCTAATTTTTTCCAGTCTACCGGGTGCTTTCCCTTAAAAAAGGCATGTGCGATACCGCCAATAATTTCGGGTTCACTTTTCAGTTCTTCAGATTTGGGCGCGAGTACGCCTTTAGTGCGATGCACTTTCCCCATACTGTTCTCCACAGTAAGAAAACGTGGATTTCCATTTTTGTTATCCTTCTCGGAACGACCCAATGTTGGCAGAATAAGTGCTTTTTTACCGGTGATGAGGTGGCTACGGTTCAACTTGGTGCTTATCTGAACGGTTAGACTGCATTGTTGTAGTGCCTTGGCAGTATATTGCGTGTCCGCCACTGCTGAAGCAAAATTCCCTCCTAGCGCAACAAATACTTTTGCCTTTTCCTCATGCATCGCCTGTATAGCGTGTACGGTATCCAGACCTTCTTTCGTAGGTGGAGTAAATCCAAAAACAGTTTCTATAGTGTTGTTCAATTTTTGTGATACATGGTGCATAATCCCAACGGTCCTATCTCCCTGTACATTGCTATGGCCACGGACAGGGCAGGTTCCGGCACCCGGCTTTCCTAGACTGCCTTTTAGTAAAAGTAGGTTTACACACTCTTTAACGTTGTCTACACCATTTTTATGTTGGGTAAGGCCCATCGCCCAGCAAATAATTATCTTATTTTTTTTTGCAAGTAAATCAACGGTTTCATCGATAATAGCTTCTTCAATACCACAAAGGTCCAGTAATTGGGTTTCACTGTAATCTTTCAAATCAGATAAAAAGGATGCGTATCCATTTGTATAGGTATTAATGAACTCATGATCAAATACCTTCTCTTCTTTAGCATCACGTGCGGCTAATTTCTTCATCAGGAGTTTCAGTAGGGCCACATCTTGATTTATTTTCACCTGCAGATGTATATCGGTCAATGAAGTGCCTTTCAGCATACCTGTTAAAGATTGCGGGTCTTTAAATCGTATGAGTCCAGCTTCTGCTAATGGGTTTATACTAATAATTTTCCCACCATTTTTCTTACAGGCCTCCAAGGCTGACAACATTCTAGGGTGATTAGTACCAGGATTTTGGCCCATAACCATAACGACTTCGGCTTCGTGCAGGTCTTCTAGGGTTACAGAGCCCTTTCCGATGCCTAAGGTTTCTGAAAGTCCAACACCACTGCTTTCATGGCACATATTGGAGCAATCGGGCATATTATTGGTGCCAAATGCCCTAACGAAAAGCCCATATAGAAAAGCAGCTTCATTGCTAGACCTTCCTGAGGTATAAAAAACACCTTCATCGGCGTGGTTTAAGGAGGTAAGTTCTTCTGCGATAAGGGTAAAGGCATCTTCCCAAGAAATAGGTTCGTAGTAGATACTACCTTCTTTTAATACCATTGGACTAACGAGTCTTCCGCTTTTACCTATTTTAAAATCAGACCAAGTAGAAATTTCTTCAACGCTATGTTTCTTGAAGAAATCAGCATCTACTTTTTCGTAGGTAGCTTCTTCGGCCAATGCTTTTGCCCCGTTTTCGCAATACTCTCCTAGTTTTGATGGTGTTTCTGGGTCTGGCCAAGCACAACCAGGGCAGTCAAAACCCCTTGGTTGGTTCATTTTGGAAAGTGTGGATAGCGCCTCCAAAGCGCCCATTTCCTTAAAACTATGTTGTAGTGCTACTTTAATACCAGGTATTCCCGCCGCGTAATCTTCAGCACTCTTGAGTATTAGCCCGGTAAAATTAATAGTACCGGTAAGGGAGATGTTACGTTTTACTGTTTTCGACATGAAATACGGTTGTCATAAGATATTCCTCTAAGGTATCACAAATGGGTTACATATAATGGCCTGGTTCTCCCATCTTTTGATTTTTTAGCCAAAGAAAAGTAGGTAAAAAAAATATGAACTTAGCCTATTTGATGACCTGCGGATACGGGATGTAAAATTGATATTCTAAAAAGTAAATGGAAAGGAGGAGTATGAAGTGGGAAAAAGGTTACTGTGCTATTGCCTCTGTACTACCGTCATTTTGTTTCTCTTGCTTCAGCTTTTGAGCGTCCGATAAAAGTTTGGTGGTGGTTTTTTGTTCCAAAGAAGATGCTGTTGTATCTGACACCATATATTCAGAAATTAAATCATGATCTTTATTACACGAAATGGTTAAAGAGACAAAAGCTATCAATAGCGTATAAAAAAAAGTACGCTTGGCGGAGAGTGACTGCATGTATAAAATTAGAGGGATAATAATTTAGCTTTCTTTTTCAAGACACTAAAATATTTAGGAAATTCCTTTTACAGATGAAATGTTCGCTTTTTTCGATGAAATGCACTCCTAAAGTTTTCAAAG
>CAZDOW010000011.1:0-59376 GCA_964507115.1 uncultured Maribacter sp. | reverse complement strand
GCAAGGGTATATGGTTGTAGCGGTGCGATGTAGGTAGCTTGCCTTTTTTTATACCTGAAAGTCAATTACCTTTTACTGCACTTTGTATCCTTAACGGAAATTACAACGAATCTGTATATATTTAAAATACCGTTAGTTACATCCACTTTTATTCTTTAATTTATAGCACGATGAAGCTTAAAACAGTACTTATAACCGGCGCCTCTTCAGGAATTGGAAAAGCCATGGGGATTTACCTTTCCGCAAAAGGTTATAAGGTCTATGGAACAACACGGGATAGGTCTAAATACCCAGAGTTTAATGAATTCATGCTCTTGGAAATGGATGTTAGAGATCCGGCTAGTATTAATGCAGCCGTTAAAGCTCTTATAAAGGAAGAAGGCTGTTTGGATGTTGTGGTTAATAACGCAGGAGTAGGTATCACAGGCCCGGTAGAGGAGACACCTAACATTGAGGTTTTAAAAGCTTTTGACACCAATTTTAACGGTCCTTTGAACGTAATTAAGGCAGTGCTACCACAAATGCGTGACCAAAAAAGTGGTTTAATCATAAACATAACCTCTATTGCTGGTTATCTTGGACTTCCTTATAGGGGTGTTTATTGCGCTACCAAAGGGGCTTTGGAGCTTATAACCGAAAGTCTTAGATTAGAAACGCGTAATTTTGGAATTCATTTAACTTGTCTTGCTCCTGGAGATTTTGCTACAAACATAGCTTCTGGGCGTTATCATGCACCTGTTCGTAAAGGCTCCCCTTATGAAGAAGGTTACGGGAAAACCCTAGTGTCAATAGATAAGGATGTGGATGGTGGTGGAAACCCAATAGATGTTGCTAAAAAAGTATATGACATCATCCAAATCAAAAAACCTAAAATTCACTATAAAGTAGGCAGTCCGCTACAGCGTTTTTCTGTATTGCTAAAAAGAATCATACCAGACATATGGTATGAGAAATTACTTTTAAAGTATAGCCAACACTAGTTCTTCTTTAATAAAGAACATATTAAATCAACTAAAAGTTACTGTAGATATTTGTAAATGCATCCACTATTAGAGCATCATCGGTTATAATGCATTTGTTCATAGGATAGAGAATTAACTTTTCGGTAACCTCCTTAAAATTCTCCGAACGAAAATGTTTGTTGGAATCTAATTTGTAATTATCCAATATTCCCAACCAGTTCTGTTTTTCCGTTTTAATGTTTATTCCAACAAAATCAAATTCTGGTTTTAATTTAGAAAGTTCATCAACCCTTTTAAAAATACTTTGATAATGATTTTTATTGGTTGCAGACCAAAAATAAAAAATTGTTTTTTTGCCTTTAGCTATTTCCGGGAGGGTAATAAGCGTATCGTTTATTGCCATTACTTCTAAGGCAGGTATCGTAACGTTAGGCTGTATGTTTCGTATGTCCTGATAGAGTTTTTCTATTTCTTTAATGTGCATGTTATTGCCAGAAACCCTTTGGAAATCATCTATAAATATTTTGTTGTTCTCTGGGGAGTCGTGCTCCTTTAATAGATAGTTAAAGGCAACGTTTCTAAAAAGATTATCTCTAAGCTCTTTTTCTATTACCAAGCTATCTATTACATTCAACTTGTGCATATTAAAATGTAGTTCATTGTTGCCCAACTCCTTATTGTCTTTACACCTATGTTTACAGGTCATATAAGAAATATTGCCAAGGTGGCTCTTCATGAAATCGTAGTAAGGCCGCAGGTAACTGAGGCTTTTATCATTGTAATTTATGTTTTTTCGATACGTATAAAAACCATCAGAAAGCTCGTGTAGGCCATGTTCCCGTAATTTTTTCTTATGTTCAAAAGGGAAAATTTCCATATACCTATAATAGGTATAATCAATACTAGATTTCGCCATATCAAAAGCCTTTTCGGACAAAAGTGATTCTTCCCGAATAGCTTCTAGCGTCTTTATTTTCTCGTTCCTAAGTTTTTTTATCTTTTCCGTGAACTCAATAGATTCTAAATTATAATACTTGGTACGTATGGTCTGTTCTTCTTCCTCGTCAGATAAAAATAACTCCAAGATAAAATTATTTATTTCTTCATTTGTTCCTGAAAAAACTAAAGATTCATCAAAATACAAGGTGTTTAAACGAACTAAAAGGCTATCGCCCTTCTCCAAATACACATATTGAAACTCAGGTTCGTGATTAAAATGGTATAATCCATCTTCAATAGATTCCAAATTAAAGGCAAATCTATTAGTGCCGTCTAATTTAGCTGAGTCTATAACGGTCGTGCCTTTTAGAAGCACTACGTATTCACTGCTGGGATTAACAATTTCCCCAGCAAATAGAACAGCGTCCTTTTTTACTGTCGTGCTACAGCTTATAATAAGAAGTGAAAATACTAGAGGTAAAAATCTCTTCATATAAAAAACGGAATGTTTAGAATCAAAAATAATGAACCCATATGTCCAACCCTGTTAATGCTCCGTTAAATGTTCAATAGACTAGATAGCCTGTTACCTAAAACCGATGGGATGTAAGAATGTTAGCTTTAACATATAAAATTCTCTATTTTTGCACGGATTTTAAAAAATAGTAGGTTATGTTATCCGTATCTAATTTATCGGTTCAGTTTGGAAAAAGAGTTTTGTTTGACGAAGTCAATGTTTCCTTTACACAAGGAAATTGTTATGGCGTTATAGGTGCTAACGGAGCTGGAAAATCTACTTTATTAAAAATTATTTCTGGCCAAATAGACCCTACTTCTGGTCATGTGCATTTGGAACCTGGTAAGCGGATGTCAATTTTAGAGCAGAATCATAACTCTTCCGACGTGTTTACAGTGTTAGAAACGGTAGTGAAAGGTAACAAACCCCTCTACGATATAAAGACGGAAATAGACGCGCTCTATGCGGATTATAGTGATGCAAACGCCGATAGAATAGGAGAGTTACAGGTTAGGTTTGAAGAGATGAACGGTTGGAATGCCGACAGTAATGCCGCCTCATTATTATCTAACTTGGGTATTAAGGTGGAGTTACACAATACCTTAATGTCCGAAATTGATTCTAAATTAAAGGTTAGGGTGCTTTTAGCACAGGCACTTTTTGGAAATCCGGATGTGCTGATTATGGATGAACCTACCAACGACTTGGATTATGAAACCATCAATTGGTTAGAAAATTTCTTGGCAGATTATGAAAATACGGTTATCGTAGTATCGCATGATAGACACTTTTTGGATACGGTTTGTACTCATATAGGAGATATCGATTTTGGAAAACTGAATTTATACTCTGGAAATTATACATTTTGGTATGAGAGTAGCCAATTAGCTGCAAGGCAAAGAGCCCAGCAGAATAAAAAATCAGAGGAAAAAGCTAAGGAATTGCAAGAGTTCATTATGCGGTTTAGCGCAAACGTTGCCAAGAGCAAGCAAGCAACATCCAGAAAAAAAATGCTTTCCAAGTTAAAAGTGGATGACATTAAACCATCCAGCAGAAGATATCCAGCATTAATTTTTGAAAGGGAACGGGAAGCCGGAGATCAAATATTAAACGTTGAAGGTCTTTCCGCATCAACAGATGATGGGGAACAATTATTTGACAACGTGAATATTAATCTTTCGAAAGGGGATAAAGTAGCTATTATCTCTAGAGATTCAAGAGCAACTAGTGCGTTCTATGAGATTATGAATAATAATAGAAAAGCAGATAAAGGGTCTTTCCAATGGGGAGTCACCACAATACAATCTTATCTTCCTGCTGACAATTCACATTTCTTTGAGCAAAATATAAACCTAGTAGATTGGTTACGTCAATGGGCCAAAACAGAAGAAGAACGAGAAGAAGTTTACATTAGAGGTTTCTTGGGTAAAATGTTGTTCAGTGGAGAGGAAGCGCTTAAAAAATGTACTGTATTATCCGGAGGGGAAAAAGTTAGATGTATGTTGAGTAGGATGATGATGTTGAGAGCTAATGTGTTAATGTTGGATGAGCCCACAAACCACTTGGACTTGGAAAGTATTACCGCATTTAATAACTCATTAAAAAATTTTAAAGGAACTATTTTATTTACTACGCATGATCACGAGTTTGCTCAAACTGTGGCAAATAGGATAATAGAATTGACTCCAAAAGGCAACATTGACCGGTATTCTACGTTTGATGAATATATGTCGGACAAGACATTAAAGGAGCAGAGGGGCAAGATGTATACTGTTCCGGTTTAGCAATTGCGTCTAACCAAATTCTTACATCATGAAAACCTACACATTGTTTGCCGGCATCTTGCTAGGCATTTTTATATTGGGATGTAGTAGTCCTAGTGAGTCACCTACCGACGATTCTATAACTGGAACCACTGCTGAGTACGATGTTTTACTCTCTGGGGTTTCTGGTCTTTACACCAAAACCATATCCTCTGAATCAGATGGTATGTTTATAGGTGCCTCTGCCAATTTATTTCCGGGGTTTCCTACGCCAACGCTAACAGATATTGCGGGTTCCAAGATAAGTCTTTACCACAGAACCAATGATTGTGGAGGTAACTTAATGCTTTATGATTTCCAGGATGATACGCAAAAAGCAATAAGTATGTTTTTGGATTTATCTCCCTGCGCTGTTACTGTTACGGCAGTAACTCAACAGGGTAATAATGTTTTTGTGTCCTATTTTCTTGAATTAGAAGGAAAGGAAAAAGCGTATTATATTAGAACTTTAGATCTGACAACAGAAGGCGTTAAAGATGTAGAACTAAATAAAAAACCAATACAACTAGTACTGTCTAACGACCGATTATTTGTGTTAACCATAGATGATGAAGATAGCTTTGAAAATTGGATAAGCATTATGGATGTAGCAAGTAACACTTTTATTCATGATATGAACGTTGGATCCAATGCAGGCAAACTATTTAAAAAGCCAAACGGTGATGTTATTATTAGCTATCCAGACTTGCATACGACTATAAATAGCACCTCTTTAAAACTTCTGTATACAAAATATGAAGCTGAAACTGAGCCAGATTTTTTATATACAGAAACTGTTAATTTTGATATAACTGGAAAAATGTACTATCAAATGTTTTATACCGGAGAAACAGGCACAACAAGTATCCCAGCAGTATATGATTTTCAAGAAAATAGGGCTACGCTATACTTTTTCAAAAATTTTTTAAACGAAAGCCAACTTACAGTAGAATTTAATATCGAAAAAGCAACAACAGTGCATTATGATGAGGCAAATGGGATTATGCTTATAGGGTATAAAAAAAACGGAAAGTCTGGTGGCGGAATTATGAGAATAACACCCGCACCAAACCTTACGTTTTTAGACAATATTGATTTGGAAGATATCCCGTCCCATATCTTCATAAGATAACCACAATACATTCATAACAACTACACGTTAAAATATTTGCTGTTCCAAATAGCTGGATTAAAGTTTTTCCCGAGCGCAAATCCATAAAAAATAACAACGGAAGCAATACATTTAAACATAAAGAAATAAATTATCCAAAATTCAGCTGTAGAACTAGATTTTGAAAATAGACCTTCAGGAATCATAAGGGTTACTAAAAAGCTAATAACCATTACTAAACAAGCAAGGTTAATAATATTTTTAAAAGGCCACATTAGTGCTTTTCTTAAGGGGTGTAAATCATTTCCCCACTGATGTATTAAGTAGAAATAACCGTTGCCAATTGGAGCAAAAAGTAAGGGATCGTCCTTATCCTCAAGTTTAAAAAGTTTTGAAGGGGCAATAATCTTAAAACCTTTCAACTCAATTTTATGTTCCTTTTCCAAGGATTTTATTTTAGAGATTCCTTCAACAGGTATTTCTCCCTTAAAATATCGAGAATCTAAAAATCGCAGTCGATAATCAATACAAATTTTCTTGATGTCCGTAATATGGAATATTCGTGAACTTTCTAATAAGTCAAAATTGAAATTATTAGTCAACGCGCCCTTTCCCTGAGCTATGCTCTTTTGAATTCTGTGATGTTGATTGTCAATATCTTGAAGAATATTATAAACCTCCGCAAGTATTTGTTGTTCAGCAGTCGGATTTTTTGATTTCACCCGCGCGAGCTTCTTTTGAATGTTAGTTTTTTGTAAGAACATTTTTTTCTTTTTAGCAATTAGTTCAAAGTTACCCAATAATAGATTTCAATAGAATTTTGTTTAACAATACAAAATGTTAATATTATGTTAAAATAAATATAAAGCATACTATCAATTATGTCAGGTAGGCCTAAGATGGTATCTTGTCGGTAAAATCGAGCCTTTCATCGATTAATTGACAAACAGACCTAACTAAAGTATTTCATGAAAAAATGGATATCCCCCGTGTGTCTATGCATACTATTTTTTGCTTTAACCTCAAACGCTCAGGAATCCCTGGCTGCCTCTAGTTTACCTATTGTTTCCAATTATATAATGGATCCCGAAAAATCCATTTTAACTAATGCAGCAACTTCCAGTAGACATAGTACCTTACTTTCCGCATTACAGGCTTCTGATTTAGAAGATGTTTTGAGTTATAATGGACAGTTTACTGTTTTTGCCCCGTCTAACTTAGCTTTTGAAAAACTTTCAAAGCTTACTATTAAAAGGTTGATGGACCCCAAAAATAAAAAGCAGCTTAACGCCATGCTGTCTTGCCATATTATAGCGGGGAAATTTTCTGCATCTTATATTTTAAAATCTATGTGCAGAGGAAATGGAAAGGCGAGTTTTACTACCATACAGGGAGAGAAAATAACGGCAACAATGAAAGGGTTGGACATTATCTTAACCGATAGACATGGTAACGATGCTAAAATAATTTTGGCCGACGCAAACCAAAGTAACGGTGTAATACATGAAGTAGATTCTGTTTTATTACCAGCGATGGCTCTTTAATTTTAGATTTTACTATCGTAACTCCGCATTAAGTTCACGCTCATAATTTTGTTGCAACTTGGACATCATTTTCTCTATCTGCTTATCTGTCAAAGTTTTAGTGTCATCTTGTAAGGTAAAACTTACCGCATAGGATTTTTTGCCGGCAGGTAGTTTCTTTCCTTCATAAACATCAAAAAGACTAATATTTTTTAGTAGCTTTTTCTCGGTTTTATACCCCAACTCATAAACTTGCTTAAAGCTAATGGTGTTATCCAGTAAAAGGGCAAAATCTCTTTTAACTTCAGGATATTTAGAGATTTCTTGAAATTTAATTCCTTTCTTGTTTAGTATTTTTATGAGAATATCCCAATTGAAATTAGCAAACAAAACTTCTTGCTTAATATCGAATTTCTTTAATATCGATTTTTTCACAACGCCAAAAGAAACAAGTTCCATAGGACCTTTCATAAGAGCCAGTCCTTCAGAAAAGAGTCCCGAGGTATCTGGTTGGCTAGCACTATTACTTATCCCTAAACGCATTAACACGGTCTCAACGATAGCCTTTAATTGAAAAAAACCTGTAGGGTTATTTTCACCTGTCCAGCTTGCAGGGAGCATATCACCACTTAATAGGATACTTAAATATTTTTCTTCTATCCTTTTTTCATTTATTGTATGGTATGTCTTTCCAAACTCAAAAAGCTTAAGATTTGGCTTCCTTCTGTTTATATTGTAGCTGGCGATTTCCAACGCTGAAAAAATAGAGGTTTTCCTTAAAGTTGAAAGTTCTCCACTTAAGGGATTTAAAAGGCTTACTGTAGTTTTTACACTTAATTTACCTTCTAAAATCTCATTATAGTCCGGAGAAGTTAAGCTATTCGTTAAAATCTCATAGTATCCTTTAGATGCCATCAAATTACCTATGACATGCTGAGTCTTATGATCTTCAAAAGGACTCGTACTTGCGACTGAAGCATTTAACTTTTGGCTAAATGCAATATTATTATAACCGTACACCCTAAGTATTTCTTCTATAACATCTACTTGACGCTGTACATCTGCACGATAGGAAGGTACCGAAAGTCCCATTCCAGACTCGGTAACGTTTTTAACCTTAATATCTAAAGATGCAAGGATAGACTTAATGGTATCCTCTGGTATCTCTTGCCCAATAAGTTTATTAATTTTTTCAAATGCCAAGAAAACCTCATAATCCGTCTTCTTATTTGGATATAAATCTACAATATCAGAAGTGATATCCCCTCCAGCAATTTCTTTAATAAGTAAAGCAGCCCGTTTTAAACTGTATTCTACATTTTCAATATCAATACCCCTTTCAAATCTAAATGACGCATCGGTATTTAATCCATGTCTTTTTGCAGATTTACGAACCGAAACAGGATCAAAATAAGCACTTTCCAAAAAGATAGATGTGGTATGTTCAGTAACCCCAGAATGCAACCCTCCAAATACACCTGCAATACACATGGGTTTCTCGCTATCGCAAATCATTAGGTCTTCCTCATGAAGCTCCCGTTCCACCCCATCCAGGGTCGTGAATTTGAATCCATTGGGCATGGTCTTAACACTAATCTTTCCCCCTTTAATCTTTGCTGCATCAAAGGCATGCAGCGGTTGGCCTAAATCATGAAGTACAAAATTAGTCGCATCTACTAAATTGTTCTTTGGTGCAATACCAATAGAATTTAACCTATTCTTTAACCAGTCCGGTGACGGTTGTACTATTAAATTACTTAAAGTTACCCCACAATATCTTGGCGCTAGTTCATTGTTTTCTACCTCAACATCAATTCTCAAAGAACGATTATCTACATTAAAATGACTGGTAGGTGGTGTGATTAACTCTTTTTGAATTTCCTTTTGTTTTAGACCGGCCTTTAAGTCTCTTGCCACACCAAAATGACTCATGGCATCAGCTCTGTTAGGTGTAAGCCCTATTTCGAATACTTCATCATTCTCCACTTCAAACAAGTCGGCACAAGGTGTTCCTGGAGTTAATTCGCCTTCTAATACCATAATGCCTTCATGGCTTTCGCCAAGTCCAAGTTCGTCCTCAGCGCAAATCATCCCGTGGCTTTCTTCCCCTCGTATCTTACCTTTTTTAATGATCCATTCTTCTCCTTCTGGTGTATAAAGCTTTGTTCCAATTGTTGCCACTGGCACCAATTGTCCTTTAGCAACATTAGGGGCACCACATACAATTTGTAAAGGATCCGCAGCACCAATATCTACAGTGGTTATCTTTAACTTGTCGGCATTGGAATGCTTTTCACAAGTTAGCACCCGACCTACTAGAATTCCCTTTAAACCACCTTTTACAGATTCAAAAGGTGTTACACCCTCTACTTCTAGACCTAAATCTGTTAAAAGTTCAGCTGTTTTTTGGGAATCCCAATCAATATTAATAAACTGTTTTAACCAGTTGTAAGAAATTTTCATCTATTGGCTTTAATAGCCTGTAAATATAAAACAATGCCCCAAGACATTCAATAAGGAATAGCTTGATTTACTTTTAATTTTTAAATCTTCTTTTTAAATCGTTAATTCGTTACTCAAAATACATATCAATATGAGAGCACACCTGATTTTAGCTTGTTTATTCCTAGTGTTTTTTGGATGTAAAGAACAAAACCCTTCCATTGCACTTAAAGAAGGGGTATGGCAAGCACAATTAAAAGTGATGGATGGTCAAATACTTCCTTTTAATTTTAAGCTTCATGCTTCTGACGATAAAAAATACACATTAGATCTCTTAAATTCTGAAGAGACTATACTTGTGGACGAAATTAGTTTTCTTAATGATTCCATCACTATAAAAGCACCTGTTTTTGATGGCTATATTACGGGTACGTATACTTCCAATAGTATAAATGGAAAGTTTAATATAGAGAGTATGGATAGAACTGTTCCTTTTAAAGCGGTTTATGGCATGGCTGAAAGATTCTCTAATAGTAAAGCTCCAAATTTGAATGTTTCTGGTATTTGGGAAACCGAGTTTAGTCGTGATACAGAAGACAACTATATGGCAAAGGGCATCTTTACACAAAAAGAAGGGAAACTAACCGGTACATTTAGAACAACTACAGGAGATTATAGGTATTTGGAAGGAACAATAGACGGCGATTCATTAAAATTATCTGCCTTTGATGGGGCACATGCCTTCTTGTTTCTGGCCAAAGCAACAGATTCATTGCTGCAAGGCACCTTTTATTCTGGAAACCATTTTAAAGAACCTTTTGTAGCCGTAAGAAATGAGGCTTTTGAATTGCCCAGCCCTGACTCCCTTACCTTTATTAAAAAAGGATACGAGTCGTTGGATTTTTCATTTCCTAATAGTAAGGGTGAAATGGTCTCCCTAAGCGATAAAAAGTTTGAGAACAAAGTAGTAATTATTCAAATTATGGGCACCTGGTGTCCTAATTGTTTGGACGAAACAAAATTTTTAGTAGAATATTTAAGCAACAATAAAACTGAAAATATAGAGGTAGTAGCCTTAGCGTTTGAATATGCAAAAACAGAGGAAGCGGCCTTTCATAGTATAAGCCGTTTAACGGATAGGATAGGGGTGGAATATCCTGTTTTGCTTGCACAGTACGGCACATCTGATAGAGAAAAAGCCCAGCAAAAACTACCCATGTTGAGCGATATATTATCCTATCCAACAACTATCTTTATAGATAAAAAAGGGAAGGTGAGGAGAGTTCACACTGGATTCAATGGGCCTGCAACTGGTGAAAAATATGTAGAGTTTAAAGCGGATTTTAAGCTCTTTACAAAGCAATTATTGGAAGAGTAATACCTGCTAAATGATTGTTGAATTCCCTAAATCTATGTTCTCGTCGTTCATTTTAAAACTACCATCAAGTTCCATTATGTTGTCCGCAATAAAGTCCCCAACGTAATTAGTGCCATACTTACTGCTCCCCATTATATCTGGTGTAACAATCTTCTTTGAGAATGATTTTAGCACGGCTGCAACAACAGCATCGGATTCTTCATCCATTTTAAAATGCTGTAAAAGCATAGCAACACTTAATATGGATGCTATAGGATTGGCAATGTTCTTATCTTTTGCATCTGGATATGACCCATGTATAGGTTCAAACATGGCATAATCGTTGCCTACGGATGCCGAAGGTAATAAACCAATGGAGCCAGCAATTACACTTCCCTGATCAGAAAGAATATCACCAAACATATTATCAGTTAATATAACATCGAACTGGGTAGGATTAAGAATCATCTGTACCGCAGCATTATCAATAAAAAGGGAATTTAATGTTACTTCTGGATAACTTTTTGAAATTTCTTGTACTATTCTACGCCATAAACGGGACGTTTCCAGCACATTGGCTTTATCTACTAATGTAAGTTTTTTTCGTCTCCCCTTTGCCGCCTTAAAGGCTAAGTGAGTGATTCTACTTATTTCGCTTTCTGTGTAGGTACAGGTATCTGTTGCAGAATTTGAAGCTTCATCTGTACTTTTGTCACCGTAGTAAATCCCTCCGGATAACTCCCGGTATATGACTAAATCAGTATGTTGAACAACAGACTTTGCTAGAGGGGACTGTTTAATCAACGCGGGAAATACTTTAACCGGCCTAATATTTGCAAAAAGCCCAAGCTCCTTTCTAAGCTTTAATAAACCTTGTTCTGGCCATATTTTAGCGTTTGGATTTCCGTCATATTCAGGAGCACCAATAGCTCCGAAAATAATTGCATCGGAATCCTTACAGATTTCAAGTGTTTTCTTGGGTAAGGGGTTTCCGTGTTTTTCAATAGCAGTTGCGCCGACAGGAGCTTTTCTAAATGTAAAACTATGCCCAAAGGTTTCCTCTACGGATCTAAGGCACTTTATGGATTGGGTGACAACTTCTGGCCCAATGCCGTCCCCCTCTAAAACAGCGATATTCAATTGCATAGTTAACTTACCCTTTGTAGGTTTATATTACTCGCTTCCACGATTTCATGAATATCTCCATCTAGAATTTCCTTTTTTCTGTCCGCAAATTTTAAAAATTCATGATACACCTGGTCCAATTGAATTTTAGTCAATTCATATCCTACATTTTTTGCCCTGTAGGCCAAAGCAGCCCGACCGCTTCTTGCAGTAAGTACAATGGAAGATTCCGTTACACCAACATCAGCAGGATTAATTATTTCATAAGTTTCCCTATTCTTTATTACTCCGTCTTGATGAATACCAGAACTATGTGCGAATGCATTTGCTCCAACAATGGCCTTATTTGGTTGTACTAACATCCCCATTTTATTAGACACCATTAAGCTTGTATCATAAAGTAATTTACTATTAATGGTAGTATCTAAATTCAAATTAGGATGTTGTCTTAATATCATTACTACTTCTTCTAACGACGTATTTCCAGCTCTTTCACCGATACCGTTTATGGTACATTCAATTTGTCGTGCGCCATGAATAACACCAGCAATTGAGTTCGCTGTAGCTAAACCCAAATCGTTGTGACAGTGACAAGAAAGAATAGCCTTATCTATTCCTTTTACGTTTTCTTTTAAATACTTCATTTTGGCTCCATATTCCTCTGGAAGACAATACCCGGTAGTATCTGGAATATTTAGTACGGTTGCACCCGCCTTAATAACCGCTTCACATACTCTTGCTAAAAATTCATTATCAGTACGCCCCGCATCTTCTGCATAAAACTCAACATCCTCTACAAATGTTTTAGCGTAAGTGACCGCATCAATAGCTCTTTCTATAATAGCCTCCTTGTTAGAGTTGAACTTGAATTTGATATGGGAATCAGAAGTACCAATTCCAGTATGTATTCGCGGCTTAACGGCATATTTTAATGCTTCAGCAGCAACTTCTATATCTTTTTTCACTGCTCTGGTTAGTCCGCAAACAGTAGCATTTTTAACTAATTTCGCAATCGCTTCTACAGATTTGTAATCTCCAGGACTAGAAATGGGAAACCCTGCTTCAATTATGTTAACACCAAGATTATCTAAACGATCCGCAATAACTAATTTTTGCTCCATGTCCAACTTACAGCCAGGAACTTGTTCTCCATCCCTAAGTGTAGTATCAAAAATCTGTACTATATCTTTGCTCATTATTATTACGTAGTTTTAACCTGTTAAACGAATATATGACCCTATACACAAAACATGTGCATAGGGTTGTAGAATTTACAACGTTAAGACACTTTTTTGTGTATTTAATGAATTGATTTTCAATTATTTAAACTGTATTTATTACGATGACAAATACGCACAAAGATGCTCTGTTCGTTTTGGTTAAGTCACTTTCAAAGTCTGAAAAGCGACAATTTAAACTCTATGTAGGCCGCTTAGGAGTAAATACAGATGCAAAATTCTTAGCCCTGTTTAACCTTTTGGATAAAATTAAACGATACGATGAAAAAATTATTTTGGAGAGTGGTATTGTAAAAAAAGCACAATTATCCAATTTAAAAGCACATTTATATAGACAGATTTTGGTAAGCTTACGCTTAAATCCTGTAAACCAGAATATACGGGTTCAAATACGTGAACAGTTAGACTTTGCTACTATCCTTTACCAAAAGGGACTGTATAAACAGAGTCTCAAAATTTTAGACAAAGCAAAATCAATAGCAATTGAAAATGAGGAAAAGAATATTGCTTATGAAATTGTAGAGTTAGAAAAAATCATTGAAACCCAGTATATAACACGCAGTATTCCAGACAGAGCGAATGAATTAGCGATACAAGCAAAGGAGTTGTCCGGACAGAATGTAATGGCCAGTAAACTTTCTAATCTTTCCTTACAATTGTATGGAATGATGTTAAAAGTTGGTTATGTACGAAGTGATGAAGATTTTAATAGAGTAAAGGAATACTTCTCAAAACACTTACCAAAATACAATTTGAAAAAACTGGGTTTTAGGGAAAAACTTTGGTTATATAAAGCACATTTGTGGTATAGTTTTTTAACTCAAGATTTTCTTTCCTGTTATAAATATTCAAGTAAATGGGTAGATCTTTTTTATGAAAATAAAGAGATGATATATCTAAACCCAGTTTTTTATCTCAAAGGTAAAAATTACTTGCTGGAATCCTTATTTTATGTAAAATATAGCTCTCAGTTTAAAGAAACCTTAGAAAAATTAGAAGAGGTATTGAAGGATGAAAATTTTCCTAAAAATGACAACATTACCTCATTGGCTTTTTTGTATTTGAATGCAAATAGATTAAACCTTCACTTTTTGGATGGCACTTTTGAAAAAGGACTATACTTAGTCAAGATTGTTGAGTATGGTATTAATAAACATAAAGATCGGGTAGATGCGCACCATGTTATGGTATTGTACTATAAAATTGCTTGTCTTTATTTTGGCATAGGGGATAATAAAACGTGCATTTTATATCTCAAAAAGATAATCGACAATAAAAATCTTAAAATGCGTGAGGATCTCATGTGTTTTGCTAGGGTATTGAGTTTGGTCGCACATTATGAGGCAGGAATGGATTATCATTTAGAAGTGCAACTAAAAAGTACTTATAAATTTTTGTTGAAAATGAACGATATGCACGCAGTTCAGAAAGAGATGATCAAATTCCTACGTAGTTTGGGAGGTATTTATCCCAACGAGCTACGATCGGAATTTCAAAAATTACATACAGAACTAAAAAAGTATGAAGATCATCCCTACGAAAAGCGAGCATTTTTGTATCTGGATATTATTTCCTGGTTAGAGAGTCATTTAGAAAACAAGCCTGTTTCCCAAATTATAAGAGAAAAGGCGTTATTGCACACGCGTTAATACTTCTTAATTAAATGAAGGGTTCGCACTTCTCGCACTTATTGGAAATTAACCTTGCTATGCTTTTCATAGGAACCTCGGGTGCCCTTGGTAGGTATATAGACCTTCCTGTCTCGGTCACTATAGCATCAAGGGGGATTTTAGCATTTTTAGTACTCTTTGTATTTTGTAAATGGAAAGGGATTTCCCTAAAAATAAAGTCTGAACATAGAATTTCGGTTTTGCTTAGCGCTATCCTGATGGGACTGCATTGGGTAACCTATTTCTATGCCTTACAATGGTCCAGTGTTGCTATTGGTATGCTTTCTTTATTTACATACCCAGTCATTACTGCGTTTTTGGAGCCTTTGCTGCTAAAAACAAAATTTCAAAAAGTACATTTACTACTAGGTATTATGGTTCTGATGGGTATCTATTTTTTGAGTCCAGACTTAGATTTTAAGAATTCCAATACCATGGCCATAGGAATTGGTATTTTTTCTGCATTTTGTTATGCGTTAAGGAACCTAATTCTAAAATCTAAAGTAAGGGATTATCACGGTTCGGCCTTAATGGTATATCAGACGGGTATTATTGGATTTTTGCTGCTACCCGCATTTTTTTATATTGATTTAGAAATAGTATTGAACCAGTGGAAGGCCCTTTTTACTTTGGCAATAGTAACTACGGCCATAGGTCATACCATGTTTTTAATCACCTTTAAACATTTTAGCATTACCACGGTAAGTATTCTAAGTAGCGTTCAGCCAGTTTATGGTATTATTATCGGTGTGATTTTTTTAAATGAAATTCCCGAGTTCACAACTATTTTTGGAGGTATTTTGATACTTTGCTCTGTAGTCATAGAAAGCTTTAGGTCCTCAAAAAAACAAAATATTACTCGTCAGGAGTAATATCGGATGTACTGTCGCCCGAAAATTGGTTGATGATTCCGTCTCCCAAAGTCTTAAACCCGTCATCTTTTGCCAATTGTCTTACCTTTTCAGGATCAAAATTGCCATTAAAGTATAAAAAGGAGCCTTTTTGACCGTTATTGTTATAAATCAATATTTCCTTAACAGCGTTTTTCTTTTCACGAATGGATACTACATTGCGCTTTAGTTCATCGTTTTTACGGAACACTTCTATAAAAGAATTTCCCGTTATTCCGTTCATCTGCTGATTCAAGAATTGGGTTCTTTCAGGTGTGGTACTAGGAAACTGCATATATCTTAAGTCCTTGGTATTTCCAATAAATACCTTCATTTCTGGAGAAATTTTACCTAACATACCTAGCATAAAACGTGGGACGCGTACAGCGGTTACCTGATTATCGTTTTTATGTGCGTTGTAAAATGTATCTATGGAGTTGTAACTACCACAACTGGCAAACATTAAAAAAATTACTATAGTTACAATGGGTAATTTCATAGCGTAGTGTTTTAAGTCCCTAAATGTACTAAAATTAGCTACATGCATCCCAAAGTACCTCTTTAGGTAATGGAGCCTCAATAGTTATAGTTTCGTTTTTTACTGGATGCACAAGCTGTAGTTTTCGTGCGTGCAAGTGAATGCTACCATCTGAGTTGCTCCGATCGAAACCATATTTTAAATCACCTTTTATTGGGCAGCCAAGGCTTGAAAGTTGAGATCGAATCTGATGGTGTCTACCGGTTTTTAAATCGATTTCCAATAGTGCATAGCGATCTAATTTTTTTATCAATCTATATTCCAAAATAGCCTTTTTACTATCTGGCACTTCCTTTTTATAGGCATAAGATTTGTTCTGCTTGGGATTGCGTTTTAACCAGTGTACCAAAGTGTCGGATGTATTTTCCGGTATATTCTTCACTATAGCCCAATATGTTTTTTTTGCTTCTTTTTCTGCAAATAGCTTATTTAGTCTTGGTAGAGCTTTAGAAGTCTTTGCAAAAAGCACAATTCCTGAAGTAGGTCTGTCTAATCTATGCACAACACCCAAATAAACGTTACCAGGCTTGTTATACTTTTTTTTAATATATTCTTTTACCACTTCACTAAGAGGAATATCACCAGTTTTATCACCTTGAACAATATCTCCAGGCCTTTTGTTGACGATAATAATATGGTTATCCTCAAAAAGTACTTGAAGATTTTTACTGTTGGAATGTTGGTTATTGAACAAAGTAATATACAGGATTTATTATGGTTACAATTTCATACTAATCTATTTTAATAGGATAGCATAAAATATTAATTTTTTTATCAAATTGAGAGATTCCTTGGAAACCGTAAACGAAACGAACATGAAAGATTAGTATGCTTGGGATATAAAATACCACTTTTTTTGCAAATTTAAAGTACTATTAAATGGAAACCTTTTTTCCAAACAAGCTCAAACCTAGAATTAATAACACGCCAAAGGTAACAGCTGCGTCGGCCATATTAAAAATTCCTGTTTGTAGGAAGCCGAGACGTATCTGGAAAAAATCGGTTACGGATCCATAAACTATTCGATCTATCAAATTACCAATACCACCTCCAATAACAAAAGCAAAAGCTATAACGAGCCATGTACCTATCGTTTTCTTAGTTAGTACCCTATACAAAAGCACCAGTAGCACTAGAAACGGCAGTATTTGAAATAACACTATTTTTAAAATGGGAGGGAAGCTGGATCCAAAACCTAACATAGCACCAGTATTTTCCACATTGGTAAGAATAAAATGGTCCTTTACCAATTCTATATACTCTCTGCTTGCCACATTTTTACGAACTACCTCTTTTGATAGTTGATCGCAACCAATGTTTAGCAAAACCAAGGTTAAAATATAAAACCGATATGCAACTATTTTTCTTTTCAAAAGTTTGTTTATCAATATTGTTCATCATCGCTGGGGAAATCCATGCTTTTGACATCCTTTACATAGCTAGATATAGCATTACCCATTTCCTCATAGAGGTTCATGTATCTTCTTAAAAATCTGGGATTGAATTCATGGGTCATTCCCAAAAGGTCATGTATCACTAAAACTTGGCCGTCTGCATGTTTTCCGCCACCAATTCCTATGGTGGGAATGGTAAGGCTCTCGGATACTTCTTTGGTTAGATTGGCGGGGATTTTTTCCAAAACGATTCCAAAACAACCCAATTTTTCCAAAAGTAATGCATCTTGTTTCAATTTTTCTGCCTCTACTTCCTCTTTAGCCCTAACCGTATAGGTGCCAAACTTATAAATGGATTGCGGTGTAAGGCCCAAGTGGCCCATAACCGGTATCCCTGCCGCTAAAATACGTTTTACAGATTCCTTTATCTCAGCGCCGCCTTCTACTTTAACCGCATGCGCACCACTTTCCTTCATGATACGAATCGCAGAACGTAAAGCTTCTTTAGGATCGCTTTGATAGCTCCCAAACGGAAGGTCAACTACGACTAAAGCACGATGTATGGCCCTAATTACAGAAGAGGCATGATATATCATTTGATCCAGGGTAATGGGCAAGGTAGTTTCATGCCCTGCCATTACATTACTGGCAGAATCACCTACCAGGATAACATCTACATTGGCAGCATCCACAATTTTGGCCATAGAATAGTCATATGCGGTTAGCATAGATATTTTTTCCCCGTTTTTCTTCATGTCCACCAGGGACTTTACCGTTACTCTTTTGTATTCCTTTTTCGCTGTGGACATGTAGTTTTATTTATGCCGTTAAAAATAAGGAGTTTTGGTGAGAATAAAGTTGTTGACATCTTAGCATTAAGCGGCCTGTTTTATTTTTTAGCTTATTTTTATCTATATAATTTAAAGAACTTGTGAATATGAGAAGTGCATGTAGTATTTTTTTACTTGTTGTCTGTTTAAGTTTAAACGCTCAGAATGAGGAGCGAACGGTAGTTAAAAATACAATTGATACCTTTTTTAAGGCTTTCCACAATAGAGATTCGACAGCAATGAGGAAAAATATGGACCATGAAATAATTTTACAAACTGTAGGAAAGGACAAAAACCAAAATGATCAGCTATCATTTACCAATTATGATAATTTTATCCGCTCCATTGCAAGTATACCGGATAGTGTTCGATTTGAGGAAAAATTATTGGATTATACCATTCAAATCGATGGCCCTATGGCTCAAGTATGGACTCCCTATGAGTTTTGGTTAAACGATACATTCCATCACTGTGGTGTAAACTCTTTTCAACTATTCCGGAAAAATGGACATTGGAAAATAATATATTTGATAGATACCAGACGCACAAACAACTGCAATCAAGAATAATACTCTTTCACCTTTCGTTATGCTGAAAATTAGTTTAACACTTTCTATAATTTAGCATTCAAAAGCTCCTGTTAGGGTTTTTCTACTGGTCTCATGACCAAGGCTGTTGATCTGCATCGCCATCACATTAAACAGGTTAGAGGCATGTTCTTTCAAGTCCTCATATTTCTTGTTTTACTTTCTATTTGACTTTACTCAGGATAAATAGCTGTACTTGACTAAGCTATGTTCTTGAAAAATTTACAAAATCTAACTTACCTTCTTTTCAGATAGATTCGTGGCGTATAGTTTGGGAATATGCTGGACATGTAGTTTTTTAGTAATCCGTGATTTAATATTAATACTCTTCAGATAATCATTCCAAAGTCCTTGGGAGTCATCTGTGACACTGTCGAAAACTATTTTACGGTTTATACTATTTGTAAAGTCCTCCTGTAGGTCTAGATGAATAAGCTCTACACCTTTTAAATTATAGTACAGTCCATATTTTCGCTTTGTATCATAAATAATCCATTGCTGGTCAGCATAGCGTGAACGAAAGTGTTTTGAAAGTAAGGGAAGTACATCAAAACTAGGTTCAATTTGCGCAAAATATATGTCGTCATTGGTTAATTTAAAACGCACAGAAGCTTCCATTTTATGTTTTTCCCTGCCAACTTTGTGTGCCAGTTGATTTATTTTTAGGATGCAATCATCTGTAAAATCCGAAGTTTTGTTCCCTTGCCCTCCCATCAATTTTTTAATATAGCAGTAGAGTAGGGGCTCTATTCCTTTTTGTTGACTTAGATAGGCAAAGTAAATATTTTTGATAGCCGTGTTGTTCCTACTTCTTATTCCGTTCCACACCCGTTTTGCCTTTTCTATGTTGGTGAAAATAGTTTCAGTTTCAGAAAATAATCCATTTTGTGTACTACCAGTAGGTTGTATATCTGCGTGTCCCATTCCATGCTCAAAACCTATAAAAACGGCAGTCATAAAACCATTAAAACTTCCGTCATATATGAACGTTTTCGACTTACTTTCCATACCCCTGTTTATTGGCTCTCTTATAGCATCCATAGTTCTATGTTTTTAGGAGTAAAACATTAGCATCCTTTTCTTTAGGCTGACTGCATTCTTTTTAACCCTACTTTTCCATACCACATAATCATACCCCGCATTTAAAACTGAATTTCTACTTTTTTCTAGGAAATCATAGTGTTTTGATGTTTGAATCGTGTTCATGGACTTGTTTTTAGTTATTTTTATTTGCAAATCAGGAATAGCTGCGTACTACTAGTATCATATCTTCGTTGTGGTATATAATCCAAAAATATGGATATATTCCTAATTATGGAAATAATCCAAATAAAACTTTGGATATAATCCATAATGAGTATATTTGAGTATGGAAAATGAACTAACTTTAAAACGATTTATCGATATCCGGAGGGATTTAGGCTATACCCAAGCGGAATTTGCTGCGCTTTTAGGTGTCTCAACAACTACAGCAGATATAGAAAGGGGTCGTACCAAACTTTCAGGTAAGGTAGTGTCGGAACTTTTAAAGCAGTTTAAGATCAATCCACTTTGGTTATTCGGAGAAAGTGATCAACAATATTTAGAAACTTCCAATACCAGCGTCATCCCAAAAGTGGTTACTGTAGATGCTGAACAAAATGACAATATGGTTTTGGTAAATGCCAAAGCAGCGGCAGGATACCCACAAAATATTGCCGATACAAGTTGGTATCAGCAATTACCGGCATTCGATTTGCCAATACCAGAATTTAGAAATGCAACCTACAGAGGATTTCAAGTTGAAGGAGATAGTATGCTTCCTAACTTGCATCCCGGGGAGTGGGTATTGGCTAGGGCAATTGAACACATAGACCATGTGAGTGCTAATAAGATGTATGTGGTTGTTTTACAGGATTCTATTATGGTGAAGAAAATTGAGAAACGCCCCAATTCAAATAATATTACCTTGGTTTCTTTAAATGAAACCTATCCACCCTATGATATAAAACCATTTCAAATCCAGGAAATATGGGAAGTGAGCAGCAAAATCACCTTCAATGTGGATGCCACTACAGATACGGGGCTACTTCGTCAGCTGCAAGAATCTATGAAAGAGTTAAAAAATCAATTACAACATGTTAAAAAGATATAGTTGAAATTAGTCTAATTGTTTTAGGTAAAGCCCACTACTTTTAAGACTAAAACCGAGGCTTTTATATAGATGAATAGCCGCAGTTCTGTGATGGCCACTGAACAATAGAACATCGTTCAGTTTTCTTATCTCTGCTTGTTCTAAAAGTTTTTCCATCAATTTTCTACCAATACCTTTTCCTCGATGTTCTTCAGAGACGACCACATCTTCTATAATACCCTTGTAGCCAGATACGACCTTGTAACTAGCCATCATTGCAATACCGTTTAGGGTATCTTTCTCAAAACAACAGACTACATCTAAATCTTTTGGAGCTTCAAAAATAGCTTTTAGAGAAAGCTGTTTTAATTCAGAATTTAATTGTAAATATAGCTGTGATAGCTGTGTTTGTAATTTTTCTGAAACATCTGCTTGTCCAATTAGTTTTATTTCCATTGCTTGGTTCTAAGCGGTTAAAAGTAAGATTTTTTCTTAAGTTTAAATGTATTTCTATAAACGCTAAAAAACGTATATTTAGTTTCAATTATTGATTCAAATTAAATGCGTAAGTTATTAATCATAATAACATTTTTAGTAGGCTTTGTAATGCAAAGTCAAGTTTTACGGGATACTTTATTAGTAGGTTATACGCCCGCAGCACCTTTTATAGTTAAAGAAGGAAAAAATTTGGAAGGCCTAAATATTTGGCTTTGGAAACAAGTAGCTAAGGATTTAGAACTACAGTATACTTTGGTCCCTATGAATTTCTCGGATATGTTGGATTCCTTGAAAACGGGAGGGCTAGATTTGAGTATTAATCCATTAACTATTACAAGTGACCGTAGTAGGAAAATGGAGTTCACACATTCCTTTTTTGCTTCTAATGCTACAGTGGTAGTTGCAGAAGTTTCTTCTTTTAAGAAGTTTATGGACTTCTTACAAGGATTTTTTAGTTTAAATTTTTTTAGAGGACTGCTAGTGCTCGCACTTATTATTTTTGGTTTTGGCCTATTAAGTTGGTTATTGGAGCGTAAAGAAAATCCTGAGTCGTTTAGGTATGGTCCAAAGGGAATATGGGATGGAATTTGGTGGTCTGCCGTTACATTAACTACAGTAGGATATGGAGATAAAGCGCCTAAAACAAAATTCGGTAAAATATCCGCCTTACTATTAATGTTTGGTGGATTGTTATTTATCTCTGGACTAACGGCCAGTATTGCTTCTAGTTTAACCGTGAATCAGCTTACCAACAACCCAGAAGGATTTAATGAGTTTAAGGGCCGAAGGGTTGGTACAGTAGCTAAGTCGGGAACCCGGACATTCTTATCCGAACACTTTTTTAAAAATGTAAAAACCTATGATGGTGCCGTTGACGGTCTCAAAGATTTAAAAAAAGGGAAAATAGAAGCTTTTCTTTATGACGAACCCATATTAAAATACCGAATTCAAAATGACTCTAGTCTTAATAGTTTAGAATTACTTCCCTTAAAATTTGATGTGCAATTCTACGCCTTTGGACTCCCAAAAACTCATACAGCTTTAGAACAATTGATATCACAACGTATTTTGGAAATTAAAGACACTAAGGAGTGGGAGGTCGTATTGAACGAATTTGGCTTGGCAGAATTATAAACTCTATCACTTTATAACTGCTCTCTATAACTGGTCCATTAAAAAATAGTAAAACTGTACAAAGGTGTTTTGCTAGGAAAAGCTTTTCAAGCTTAAGGTTTTATTTGTTATACGCTCGTACGTTACCCATCATTAAGCGTATAGGTCCCAATTCATGGGATTTTGGTAAAAACGCTCCACTTTCCATGACTGCCCAATCGTCCCAAGTGGCCTCTATGCCACCAATTGGTAAGATTTTAACCCACATTTTAAAACTTTTAGGAAAACCGTTTGGCTGTAACATCCATAAATAAGAATCGCCAGGAGTAGTACCGCCTTGGTTGTAGGTTACCAGAAGTCCGTTAGTACCGTCCGGAAGTGGAACGATGCTTCGTACAACACCCGAATCAAATACTTTGTATGGGGCTACCAACCAAAAGGAATCGTTGTTAAAATAATCAACAGCTTTTTCAATGATTGCTATACTTTCTATATCCATGAGACGCGCTCCATTTTTAAAAGCTAAACTAGATTTTGGAGTAATAAGGTCCAAATCCACGAGGTAATCGTCCCATGAAACTTCTACTTTATTCTTTTCCTTGTCCCATTTATACAGATGTGAACCTCCTTGAAAAGACCATTCTAAAAATCGGGTATTCTTGAATTTATCGTAGTTAAGTGTAGAGAGCATTTTTTGAGCCAAGGTATCCGCATCGGGGCCCGGTCTTCCCTCTGGTAAATTTTCATTATACACCGCATACACAACTATAAAGGCTACAATGAGTAGGGCTAGGATACCTCCTATAATCTTAAGTGCTTTCCGTATCATTTCAGTAGTTAATTTTAAAATTCAAAAATAAAAATCCTTTTTCTATTAATCCTAGTATTATACTTTGCGCCGTTTTTAATTTGAAAATTAGTATTTTCTAAATTATAGCTTTTGCAAGTAAAAGGATAGCCCATTAATACCCTGCAGCTGCATCGTCTCCGCGTTTATCCGCACCACCTTCTAATTTCCCGTTGGATAGTACCTTTATAGCATCTACTTTTCCAATAATAGGGGTTCTCTCTTCATTAATGATATAGCCTTTAGTTTTCATTTGCTCTTTAAGTTGGTCTGAGAAACCACTAGGCTCAAAAATCACCATATCTGGCAGCCATTGATGATGAAAGCGGGGCGCATTTACTGCCTCCTGCATACTCATATCATATTCATAAACATTCAATATGGTTTGGGCTACTGCGGTAATAATGCTAGACCCTCCTGGTGTGCCAACCACTAACCAAAGGCTCCCATCGCGCTCTACGATGGTTGGCGTCATACTACTTAACATGCGTTTTTCAGGTGCAATACTATTTGCTTCAGCTCCTATTAATCCAAACATATTTGGTACTCCGGCTTTGGAGCTAAAATCATCCATCTCATTATTTAAAAAGAACCCAAGTTCATCGCAATATAATTTAGAACCATAATTTCCATTAAGTGTAGTAGTAACAGAAACAGCATTGCCATCTTCGTCAATAATAGAGTAGTGCGTGGTTTCCATACTTTCTATCACCTCTATATTTCCTCTTTCTATTTCGGATGATTTTGTGGCTTTATCAAAAGAGAAACTTTCCATTCGTTCCTTTAAATATGAATCGCTCAAGAGCACGTCCATGGGAATAGCTACAAAATCTGGGTCACCCAAAAAATAATTACGATCAGCATAGGCTCTTCTTGATGCTTCTGTAAATAGTTGCATCGTTTTAACTGAGTTATGACCATATGCTGCAATGTCATAAGGTGCTATCATTTTGAAAATCTGACTCATGGTAACACCACCACTGCTTGGTGGCCCCATAGAAATTATGTTCAAATCCTTATAAGTAAAAATCACGGGTTGTCTCCATACTGCTTCGTAATTAGCCAAATCCTCTTCCGTAACATATCCGCCGTTTTCCTGTATAAAATCAGCTAATTTTTTTGCAACTTCCCCTTTATAAAATCCATCTCTACCATTTTGAGAAATACTACGTAAAGTGTTCGCTAACGCTTTGTACTTAATTGTATCCCCAACTTTGTATACGCTAGAAAATTTACTACTATCTCCGTTAACCCTGCTAAATATTTCTCTATAAGGGCCCATTTTTGCCTCTTGCTTTTTGGTGACAATTACCCCTTTTTCAGCTAACGCAATTACGGGAGCTAAGATTTCTGAAAGAGGTAAACTTCCAAATTTTTCATGAACTTCAATTACTCCAGCAACAGAGCCAGGAACACCGGCAGAAGTTGCGCCAACAGTACTCATCTCTGGGATTACATTGCCCGTAGAATCTAAATACATGTCTCTATGGGCCTTTAACGGTGCTTTTTCTCTGAAATCTAACGATCCAACATCTCCATTTTTTTTTCTGTAAACCATAAATCCACCGCCAGAGATGTTTCCTGCTGAAGGATGCGCTACGGCTAATGCAAATTGGGTTGCAACCATAGCATCAAAAGCATTTCCTCCTTTTTGTAGAATAGCAGTCCCTATTTTAGAAGCTTCTTCTCTCGCAGATACGACCATTGCTTTCTCAACGACTAAGCCGGTAGGTTTTGCCGGAGCCTTCTTGCATTGGACAAAAAGGAAAAGACTAAACGTAACTATGAGTATGTATTTCATAAATAAATAAAGGGTTGGTTTGTAAAATATACGTGCTAAAGTGAATTGAATTTTTGCTTGGAAAAGATAATCAATTCCTCGAAAAAATCAGTGAACTCCTCTTCAAATTTGTCGTAATGTTCTTCCAAATCTAAAATAGCAAAATTCATTTTAGACTTATTCTTTGTACGCCTATTCATTCCATTCAGGACACGGTCTATACCTTCCATTTTAGAATAATTAAAAATCCAGTTATCGGCTATCATATGCGGCATCATACGTTTGACACCGTCAGGTAAAATGGCATAATTATCCTCTAAAAGATCATAAAAATCATCCACAAATATGTCCAAAGGAATATCCGAATAACGTTCCCAGTTCTTAGCTAGAAAATGGTCATAGTAGATATCAACGATAACTCTACTATAATGACTGTAATTGGCATGTAATCGTTTGCTGCTTTTCTTGGGTATTTTGTGCGCATCTGTATAGGTATCAATATGGCGATGTAATTCAATGCCTTTGATGACCCTTGGCGGTAGGTGTTGAAATTTATTTGCTCGAATACTATCCGCTATAAAGTTGCCGAGCATGATTTCCTTATCTCCAAAAGAAAGATAAATGTGCGCAAGAAAGTTCATTGACCGATAAAGTTTTATGAAGGACGAATTTACGAATTGCTAAACTGCCAATTGACAACAGACCTTGTATATTTGCAAAAACTTATACTGAATTTATGACACTGATCAAATCTATTTCTGGAATACGAGGAACGATAGGAGGAAAGCCAGGCGATAATTTAACACCTATTGATGCTGTGAAATTTGCCGCTGCTTATGGTATTTGGCTTAAGGAATACTCCAAAAAAGACAAATTAAAAGTAGTTATTGGTCGGGATGCACGTATTTCTGGTGAAATGATTCAGAATTTGGTGGTATTCACGTTGGTGGGACTTGGTATAGACGTTATAGATTTAGATCTGTCCACAACACCAACAGTAGAAATAGCTGTTCCTTTGGAAAAAGCAGATGGTGGTATCATACTAACGGCCAGTCATAATCCAAAGCAGTGGAACGCGCTTAAACTCTTAAATGAAAAAGGGGAGTTTTTAGATGCTGCACAAGGTGCCAAAATTTTGGATATTGCCGAAAAGGAAGATTTTGATTTCTCTGAAGTGGACGATTTGGGTGAAATTCTCAAGAACGATAGTTATATTGATATTCATATTGATGAAGTTTTAAACCTTTCCTTGGTCGATGCAGATGTGATACGGAAGGCAAAATTTAAGGTAGTAGTTGACGGTGTGAACTCTACTGGAGGTATCGCTATCCCGAGATTATTAAAGGAACTAGGGGTAGAGGTGGTAGAATTATACTGTGATCCAACTGGCCATTTTCCTCATAATCCAGAACCTTTAAAGGAGCACTTAAAAGATATCTGTGAATTGGTGCTAAAAGAAAAAGCTGATTTTGGTATTGTTGTTGACCCAGATGTGGACCGTTTGGCTTTTATAAGTAATGATGGGGAGATGTTTGGTGAAGAATATACTTTGGTCGCTTGTGCCGATTATGTATTAGGCAAGACTAAAGGCAATACGGTATCTAATCTATCTTCTTCCAGAGCGTTACGAGACATTACCGAAAAACATGGTGGCACCTATGAAGCCGCTGCCGTTGGCGAGGTAAACGTGGTAACCAAAATGAAAGAGAACAAAGCAATTATTGGTGGTGAAGGTAATGGAGGTATTATATATCCAGAAAGTCATTATGGAAGAGATTCCCTTGTAGGAACAGCATTGTTTTTAATGCTTATGGCAGAAAACGGAGGTACTGTTGCCGCACTAAGGGCAAGCTACCCGAGTTATTTTATGAGTAAGAAGAAAATTCAGCTCACACCAGAGCTAAATGTGGATGCGATTTTAAAAACCATAGAAGAGCACTATAAAAGCGAGGATATTACCACTATAGATGGTGTCAAAATCGATTTTCCAGAAAATTGGGTACATCTTAGAAAATCCAATACGGAACCCATTATCCGTGTTTATACCGAGGCTAAGAGTCAGGATGAAGCAGATGCGCTAGCTAATCGTATGATTTCAGAACTAAAGGAAATAGCAGATGCTTAATCTAAGTTTGAAATTTAATAAACAAATCCCATCGCTTAGGTTAAGCTTTGGGGTTTTCCTATGTATTGCGTTTTGTGTAAATGCTCAAACGTCAAAGGATACCATTAGGGTCATGAGTTTTAATATCTTACATGGTGCTACGGTCAAAAATGATTTCAATTTGGATACCATAGCTGGTGTTATTAACAGATACAACCCGGATTTGGTAGCAATGCAAGAGGTAGATTTTAAGACCAACAGAGCTAAAAAATTAGATTTAGCGACCGAGTTGGGCCAAAAGACAAAAATGGCCTCACTGTTTGCCAAAGCTATGCCCTATGATGGTGGTGCATACGGAGAAGCTGTTCTATCCAACTACACCTTTATACGTACGGAAAATATTAAACTACCGCATCTACCTACTTCAGAGCCAAGGGCAGCGTTAAAAACAGTGGTTGAGACAAAGAATGGAAACCGTATTGTTTTTGTGGGGACTCATTTGGATCATCTTGAGGAGGATACGAATCGTATCATGCAGGCAAAGGCATTGGTGGCAGCGCTAAAGCATGTAGATCTTCCAATGTTGCTAGTAGGAGATTTAAATGATAGCCCAACGAGCAAAACACTTAGTATTTTACAGGAAGTTTTTAGAAAGCCAACACATTCCAACGCGCTTAAAAACACCTGCCCCGCCAGTGACCCAAGCATGTGTATAGACCACATTTTGTTTGACAAGAAACATGACTGGGAGGTTTTGGAATATGAAGTGTTGTGTGAGAACTATGCTAGCGATCATTGTATTGTTTACGCCACCTTGGTATTTAGACCTTGATTCTTAGTTAGGTTTAAGAAGTTTTTGCAAAATGTGCTGGTTGTTTACCTCTGTGCTTCCAACGCTTGTGTGTCCAGAGATAGTGTTCCGGTTTTTCCTTTATTTGTTGCTCTGTAAGTCGTAAGAAGGCCTCTGTAATCTCGTTTTCTTCGGTTTCTTTCCCGCGTTCTGCAATTGGAATAAACTCTGCCTGGTAGTACCCTCGTTTTACTTTGCTTACTTTGAGGAAGACAACGGCTAAATCCAGTTTTCTGGCCATGGTTTCAGCTCCGTTAAAAACAGGTACTTTTATCCCCATAAACTCTGACCAATATTGGGCGCGGTGTCGCTGTGGTGACTGGTCGCTAACCATTCCAAAAATCCCGATTACCCCGTCTCTTTTATCCCGAACTACGGTTTTTACAGTTTCTTGCTGTGTAATAAGGCTTGTATTCCAGCGTGCTCGAACTTTTCGGATAAAGGCATCGAAATACTTATTAGTTATTTTCTGATACACCGCATATCCTTTGGAATTGACATAATTATTAATGCTTACATTCCATTCCCAGTTAGCGTAGTGCGAACAAACGATTAAAATACTGCGTTCCTTTTCTATTTCTTGCAGTACATCAATATTTAGAACTTTATATTTTTTACGCACTTGTTGCTTGCTAAGACTCATGGTCTTTACAGTTTCTAGAAACATATCGCACATATGCCTGAAAAAATCCTTCTCGATCCTGCTAATTTCTGGACCGCTTTTTTCTGGAAAAACTAGTATTAGATTCTCCCGCACTACTTTTCTTCGGTAACCAAAAACCTTATAAACGAAAAAAAACACCAGATTGGAAAGTCCATAAAACACCCGATGTGGAAGAATAGAAATCAACCATAAAAAGGGATATAAGAATATAAAGGCCAGCAGCTGCATACACTAGAATATAATAAACAAATATAGCTATATTTGACAGCAAAAATATGTCTTGCCAATGAACAACTTAAGCATAGCCACTATTGTTATAATCGTTGCGAATGTTCTTGTTTCCTTAAAAGGATTCAATGACACCTATTTTTTTGATCGATACAAGTTTGGTATTGGTGCCATAAAAGCAGGGCAGAAAGAACGTATGTTTACGTCAGGCTTTTTGCATGTAGACATATCCCACTTGTTTTTTAACATGTTTACGCTTTACTTTTTTGCTGAAGTAGTGATTAATGGTTTCGGGTCTGGTAAATTTCTGATTATTTATTTTATTAGTTTGTTAGCAGGAAGCCTTTTGGCACTTTTCTTTCATAAAAACGAACCTTATTACAGTGCAGTAGGTGCAAGTGGTGCGGTAACGGGTATTTTATATGCGGCTATTCTTCTTGAACCACAAATGGAATTGGGTATTATGTTTATACCTATTCCCTTACCTGCATATGTGTTGGGTATAGGATATCTATTGTATTCTATTTATGGGATGAAAAGTAGACTCGGTAATATTGGCCATACGGCACATTTTGGAGGGGCGGTTGGAGGCTACGTTAGCACCTTAATTTTTATACCCTCCCTGCTCTGGACAGATACCTTCATAGTTGTAATTCTAGCGGTACCCATCATTTTGCTTTTTGTGCTTACTAAATTGGGGAAAATATAATTTTGTAGGAAAAAACTTATTTTTAGTATAATTATTTTAATGAATTGGTGTATTTCAACGAATATACCTAGCCTTGCATATGTAGGAGGATTTTGACTCGTTCTTAGAGAACTTAATAAACAAAATCTTTTTCTTGCATGAAAAAAACAACTACTCTTTTAACCATATTTATTTTAGTTTTGACATCCTGTAGTGATGAAACGACCGTTTTTGAAGAATCCAAAGAAGATCTTAGACTGGAAACAGATGAAACGCTCTTAGAGAACAGCGTACTTTATGACAAGGCAGGTGTATTGGATATCTTTGACGAAGAAAACATTTCTGGCAAAGGGTACTTAACTTCAAAAAATGATTTAGCAGGTGATTACCCTTTAACCTTGGTGGCCCAGATAGATGTACCATCATTTAGCGGAGGTAGAAGCTTAACTGCTTCCCATGTAGATGTTTCTGGTTCCTATGCCTATGTTTCCTACAATACCGCAGCGGAGGTTTACGTTGGAGGCATTGATATCATAAACATTAGCGATCCAACTAATCCTAGGGTTACTTCCAGGTTATATTATGTTAACGCTGATATTAATTCAATCAAATACGACAATGGTTATATTTATATAGCTGGTGGTGTGGATTCGGAAAAGTCGGTCAAAGCAACCTCCAACTCCTTTGTAGCTAGATTGCAAGCGGTAAACGGAAGAATAAATTTGGATGCGGGCATTCTTTATGGCTTTCAAGAAGGCTATAATGCAACGGATATTGAGGTGACAACTAATGAGGTTTTACTTACAAGTGGTCGTGAAGGTGTTGTGGGTGTTTATAATAAAAACGATTTAATGCCAACCAACGAAGCGCCATTTATGGATTTACGCTCTGTGGCGGCGCAAGACAACAAAATTGCGGTTTTGGACGCTAGCCAAGGAATTAGCATTCTAGATGGTAATTTAAACATCATAAGAGATATTCCTATTGAATCTGATTTTGGTTTTAATACAAAGAGAACCTTGGATTTTGCTGGAGAAAACATAATTGTTGCGGAAGGCTCAAAAGGCGCCGGAGTCTATAACTCTAACACAGGTTCTTTTGTAGAATATATCCCTATTCTTCTAAACCCGAATAATGTTGATAACGCAGATGTAGTAACAAATGCCGTGGCTACGAATGAGGATGTAGTATTGATGGCCAATGGTGGGGCAGGTTTGTGCCTTTCGGAAGAACAACAGAACAGTACAGATCTTATTGGTATTATACAACTGGAAGGTTCTATTAACTATGTAGCCTCTATGGGCGATTATATTTTTGCAGCATCTGGAAGAGAAGGGCTTCAAATTATTAAGCTAAATAGACCTAACGAAAGTTTGGTAAATCGTTGTGCTAGTTTAAGCGTGTACTCAGGAAGTTCTAATTTTGATGTTCCAAGCAGCGCAACTCTTTCCTATAGGGGAGCCAAAAGATTTAATAACCTATCGGTAAATGGATCATTATTACTTTGTGGTTCTTGGACGGTTAAGAATACTGTTGACATCAACCAAGATGCGCTATTTGAAATGAACGGCACCTTGGTAGTAGGAAGAAACAATAGAAAAAGAAATGTTACGATAGCCTCCGGTGCTACGCTAAGAATAGAAGGTAACCTAACTGTTTATGGCGATCTTGTTTTAGAAGATGGTGCAACCTTAGAGTTTATTGGCGATGATTCTGTGGCCAATATCTTTGGTTCCGTTACCAAAACTGGCGATACAAACGTAGAAGGAACTTTTAAGGATATCAAGAAAAAATTTTAGACATCTACTCTTAATTCAAAAAAAAACCTAGCAACATGTTGCTAGGTTTTTTTTTGAATTAAACTCTTTATCTATTAATCCAATAGCTCTGCGACTTTCGCTTCTAAAGCTGGACCTCTTAGATTTTTAGCTACAATTACACCATTTTCATCTAGTAAAAAAGCAGCAGGAATAGCTCTTACGTTATATAATTTTGCAATTTCATCATCAAAATAGGAGATATTGGAAATTTGATACCAAGATAAACCGTCATCGGCAATAGCTTTTTTCCATGCCTCGGCCGATTTGTCAAGTGAGATACCAACAATGTTTAGACCTTTATCATGGTACTTATTATAAACAGCAACAACGTTAGGGTTTTCAGCTCTGCAAGGCTTACACCAAGCCGCCCAAAAATCAATAAGGGTAACCTTACCCATAACGTCTCTAAGCGCAATAGTTTCTCCTACCGCATTAGGACCTGAGAATTCTGGTGCCTTTGCACCAATAGTGGTGTTTTTGTTCGCTTCTTCAGTTTTTTTCTTTTGCTCCAATAATTCAATAATCTTTTTACCGGGTTTTGTGTCCTTTATTTCCTGTGAAAGTCCATCATAAATTACCTGTACTTCATCCAGTTCCACTGCGTTCATAGAAATTGCCCTATCTAAAAGCAATGCAGAGATTAAGGCATTTGGATTGCTTTTGATAAAGTCTATTTCGTAGGTTTTGTATTCCTCTTGTAATTCCTTCATTTCGTCATTTAAAGCGGCAATACTTGCTTCTCCACCGGCAACGCCACTCGCCTTTTGCATATCCTCCTTTATAGATTTTGCCTGCTCTGAAAGCTCCCTAGACTTATCCAAATAATTAAAGAAAACATCGTTTTGCATGGTGCCGTCTACCTTGGCAAATCCTAGGCTATCTTTTTGAGCGCTAAAACTTATAGTCCCGTTTTCGACAATAACAGCTGTGTAACCTGGTAGTTTGTCAACAGAAATATAATGTAACTCGGGCAAGCTACTCGTTCCTTTGAACTGGAAATTTCCGTTTGTAAGTAGTGTAGTATCTAATTCTAATGGTTGTCCATTATCACCTGTTTTTTTAAGAAAAACCTGAGTACCATCCTCAAAATCACCTCTAAGTTCTCCATTAATTGTATAACCATCTGGACTTTGGTTACAACTGAACGCTATAATTAGTACCATTAAAAGCAATAAACTATTTCTCATAAAATTATTAATTTAATCGCCAAATGTACTTATATAAAAGCATAAAAAAAAGCCACCCGCTTGTAGCGATATGGCTTTTTTAATATTTTCTATACTACGCTTAAAACTGGTAGCGAATTCCTAAGCCAATGTCAAAATCAAAATTATCAGAAAAGTCGTCGTAACCAACAAGACCAAGCTCAGGCCTTAAATCTAGTGAAAGTACCAAGGGAATATCAAAATCATATTCTATTCCAATAGTTCCTGCACCAAAAAGGAACAACCCACCAGAATCATTGTTATTAGGAATATTTGTGAAATCGGCGCTTCCGAGTCCAGCACCAACGCCATAATACCAGTTAAAACCACCTTCTATAGGACGTACCCACTGGTAGAGTCCGCTTAATTTAAACGCACTGAAATCTCTGCTGTCTCTCCAACCTAAATTAAATTCTAATCTGTTCGCTGTACTTATAGATTTTTGATATGAAATTTCTGCACCAAACCCATCACTATCTCCTAGACGCAAACCAAGTGCGTGATCAGAAATATGTTGTGCACTTAGCGAAACTCCCGTGAATAAAACAATAAACGTAAACCATTTTAAAATTTTCATGTGTCCTTATTTTTATTAAATAATAAAAAACTACCCGTTCTCATTGATAGCTCAAACAATAAAACTTAATTTTGTTGCCAAAATTGTGCCAGTTTGAATAATAGTATACTTTCCCAATTAGCAAAGGACCTAACGGGAACATTGCAAGTAGATACACTTACAAAAGCCCTGTATGCTACAGATGCCTCTGTATATAGAAAAACACCAATGGCTGTATCCTTTCCTAAGACAATCGGGGACATACAAAAACTTATTGCCTTTGCAAATGAACATAAAATAGGTTTAATTCCAAGAACAGCGGGAACCTCCTTGGCAGGACAATGTGTTGGAGAAGGGATTGTAGTAGATGTATCCAAACACTTTACTAAAATTATTCATTTGGATAAGGCTAAAAAGCAGGTAACCGTGCAGCCGGGTGTTATAAGAGACGAACTGAACCAGTATCTTAAACCTTTTGGATTGTTTTTTGGTCCCAATACTTCTACGTCTAATAGGTGTATGATTGGTGGTATGGTGGGTAATAATTCTTCTGGAACAACATCAATTCAATATGGAGTTACTAGAGATAAGCTTATCTCTCTTAACACGATACTTTCAGATGGTAGTGTAGCAAGTTTTGGACAGCTTTCTAACACGGAGTACGCCATAAAACTGAACGAAAAATCAGTTGAATCTTCTATTTATAAAAAAATACATAACGAGCTTATTAATAGTGACATATCAAAAGAAATTATTTCCGAATTTCCAAAACCAGAAATCCATCGAAGAAATACGGGATACGCGGTTGACGAACTTTTAAAATCGTCTATTTTTGGTGGCCTTGAGGAGGGTATTAACTTATCTAAATTATTATGTGGAAGCGAGGGTACTCTTGCGTTTACTACGGAAATCACTTTGAAGGTAGATGACCTACCACCACCAATATCCGCCATGATTGTGACCCATTACACCACTTTAGAAGACTGTCTTTTGGATGTGGCTCCTGTAATGAAACATCCGTTACAGCTATGCGAGATGATGGATAAGGTGATTTTGGATTGTACTAAAAACAATAGGGCGCAAATGGCTAACCGTTTTTTTGTAGACGGAGACCCGGAAGCACTTTTGATGCTGCAAGTAAGCGCACATACTGAAACAGAATTAAAGGACATCATTGCCCAAGTCTTAAAAACCATAGCTTCGTCTGGTTTAAGCTACGCGCAACCCGTCCTGTTTGGCAATGACATTGTTAAGGCGATAGAGTTGCGAAAAGCTGGTTTAGGCTTGTTAGGAAATATAGTAGGTGATATGAAAGCCGTTGCCTGTATCGAGGATACGGCCGTTGCTCTTCCTGATTTAAAAAACTTTATTGGAGAATTTACACAAATAATGAAAGGCTATGACCAAAAAGCGGTCTATTATGCGCACGCAGGGGCAGGAGAGCTGCATTTGAGACCCATATTAAATCTTAAAAAATCTACAGATGTAGCCCTTTTTAGAAATATTACCACCGATGTAGCTAAATTAACAAAAAAGTATAAAGGTTCCTTTAGCGGTGAACACGGGGATGGAATTGTACGGGCAGAATTTATTCCATTAATGATTGGCGATAAGAACTACCAGCTCTTACGCCGAGTGAAATCGTATTTTGATCCTAATAATGTTTTTAATCCAGGTAAGATTGTGGATGCCTATCCAATGGATGAATCCTTTAGGTATGAGATTGACAGGAAGGAACCGACTATTAAAACCTTACTCGATTTTTCTGATAGCCAAGGAATCCTAAAGGCAGCCGAGAAATGCAATGGAAGCGGGGATTGCCGCAAAACACACCACATGTCCGGCGGTATGTGTCCAAGTTATCATGCGACCAAAAACGAAAAAGACACCACTAGAGGCAGAGCTAATGCCCTTCGGGAATTCCTGACCAACCCTCAGAAACCAAATGCTTTTGATAGCGAAGAACTTAAAGAGGTATTTGATCTATGTATAAGCTGCAAGGCATGTGCTAGCGAATGCCCAAGTAATGTGGATGTAGCCACGCTCAAAGCTGAATTCTTATATCAGTATCAAGAAACGAATGGCTATCCTTTACGCAGTAAGCTTTTTGCCTACAACACAAAGCTAAATCGTTTAGGAAGTAAAGTTTCCGTACTTACCAATGCGGTGTACGACTCCAGTTTATTAAGTAGTTTGTTAAAGAAATTTAGTGGAGTAGCCAAGGAAAGAAGCTTACCTAAAGTTTATAGTTTTAATTTTGATAAAAGGCTTCAAATTATTAATAATAAGCATATTAAATCAAAATCAAAAGTAATTTTATATATTGATGAATTTACACGTTACCTAGATATTGATGTTGGTAAGGATGCTATTGATTTATTGGTAGGTTTAGGATATGATGTAGCACTATATTATGCAGAAAGTGGTAGAACCTACCTTTCTAAAGGATTTTTGAAACAGGCTAAATCCTTAGCTGAAAAAAATAGTAAGGAACTCGCGTCTTTCGCAAATAAGGGATGGCCCATACTAGGGTTAGAACCTTCTGCGATTCTTTCCTTTAGAGATGAATACAAACGCCTAACCAAAAATAAAGAAGAAGCACAACGAATAGCAGATCATTCCTTCCTAATAGAAGAGTTTTTGGCCAAAGAAATACAGGAGAACAGACTGGATGCATCTTCCTTTACGGAGGAGGCTAAGGATGTTAAAATTCATAACCATTGTCATCAGAAAGCTTTGAGTAACCAAAAAGTAACTTTTGATGTGCTTAATTTACCCAGAAACTACAAGGTTACAATCATACCTTCTGGTTGTTGCGGGATGGCTGGTTCTTTTGGGTATGAAAAGGAACACTACGAATTAAGTATGCAAATTGGAGGTTTAAAATTGTTTCCATCAGTTAAAAAGTCTGGAAAAGACACCATTATAGCAGCAAACGGCACCAGTTGTAGGCATCAAATCTTTGATGGTACCAAGAGAATAGCAAAACATCCAGTAAGCATTTTAAAAGAAGCTTTGAAATCCTAGCATACTTTAATTTGTAACCATCCTTTAGCTCGCTTTCTTTTCTTTGGACGCTACAGAGGCCATTAATTGATTCATATCCATCTCTTTAAGTGCTTCATCTACAAAGAAAGGACTACGCTTGTCGTTTTCATATTTGTATAGTTTCCAACGGTTAAAGGAATATTCCAGCGCCGTCATATGCACAACCCAATCTCCAGAATTAAGATAGAGTACATTACCCTTAGGAGTTTCCACATATTTTTTCTTTGGTTGATGTATATGTCCACAAACGACACAATCATAATCATTGTTAATAGCAAGTTCCACTGTTGTATTTTCAAAATCCGAAATATATTTGGCCGACTTCGACTTGTTCCATTTTATTTTTTTAGTAAGGGCGTATTTTTCTTTTTTCCTCTTTTTTAGAATCCAATTGGTGAAGCTATTAATGGCTAAGAGCATTCTATAGCCTGGACTCCCCAGCTTTGCAATCCATTTGACATTAAACAGCGGTGTATCTAAAACATCGCCATGAAAAAACCATGTTTTCTTACCATTCAGATTTAACATCAATTTCTTGCAAAATTTTATATTACCAAAAGTCTTAACAGCTGAGTTTCCTGAAATATCATCATGATTTCCGGTAATGTAGTGCACCTCGGTTCCGTTGGAAGCCATGGATACAATTTTCTTGATAATGCTTAGATGGGAGGGAGGAAAGGAACTCGCTTTAAAATGCCAAATATCCACGATATCTCCATTCAATATTAATTTTTTAGGGGCTATACTACACAAATAAGCAAGTAGCTCATCTGCATAACAGTCGTAAGTTCCTAAATGAACATCTGATATGACCGCGATTTCTAGTTTTCTTTTCTTCAAAGGAAAGCGTTTAACGACAAAATTAAACCTATTGGTATATGGAAGCAATATGTAGCCCAATATGATATAATAATTAAAATGTTAAGTAATCATTATCAATCTGTGCTAAGGTTAATTTAAGTTTAAGCCTCGAGTAAATTTTTCTTTAACCCATTTAAAAATTACATTTGTAGCTTACTTATTTTATACAGTATGGCAGGAAACACTTTTGGGAACATTTTTAGAGTAAGCACGTTCGGAGAGTCACATGGTAAGGCTATTGGTGGTGTCATAGACGGATGTCCGTCCGGAATACCATTAGATGTGCAGGCTATTCAGAAAGATTTGGAAAGACGAAAACCAGGACAATCTGCCATTGTAACCCAACGGAAAGAACCAGATGAAGTTGAATTTTTCTCTGGTATTTTTGAAGGGAAGACCACAGGCACTCCTATTGGGTTCGCAATACATAACACCAATCAGAAATCGAAGGATTACGGACATATAAAGGACTCGTATAGACCATCGCATGCAGATTATGTTTATGATAAGAAATATGGTTTCCGCGATTATCGGGGTGGAGGAAGAAGTTCTGCTCGTGAGACGGCCAGTAGGGTAGTGGCAGGGGCTATTGCAAAACAGTTTTTAAAAGGGGTTGTAATCAACGCCTATGTTTCGCAAGTTGGAGATCTCCAATTGGATAAAAGTTACTTGGAATTAGATTTGTCCCTAACCGAATCCAACCCGGTTCGTTGTCCACACCCAGAGACAGCTGCCAAAATGGAAGACTATATCAAATCCATTAAGAAAGAAGGAGATACCATAGGTGGCATTATTACTTGTGTGGCCAAAAATGTACCAGTTGGGTTAGGAGAACCAGTTTTTGATAAGCTCCACGCAGAATTAGGAAAGGCAATGCTATCCATTAACGCAGTTAAAGGTTTTGAATACGGCAGTGGTTTTGAAGGGGTAAAAATGAAGGGCAGTGCCCATAACGATCCTTTTAACTCGGATGGTTCTACTAAAACCAATCATAGCGGTGGCGTGCAAGGTGGCATCAGCAATGGCATGGATATTTACTTTAACGTTGCTTTTAAACCGGTAGCAACTGTCATACAAGCATATGATACTATAGACAAGGACGGAAATCCGGTTACCACACAAGGAAAGGGAAGACACGATCCCTGTGTAGTACCCAGAGCGGTACCTATCGTAGAGGCAATGACAGCATTGGTTCTTGCAGATTATATGCTATTGAACCGAACCATAAAGTTTTAATTTAGCGCAAGTCTTAAAAAAGACGAAACACATGTGTTGTTTCAGACCTAATAAAAACCAAGGAAGATTGCTTGTTAAGTACTAAGTATAGTTTGCTAAAATCTCTTTTATGCTTCCATTCAAAAATGGTATCTTTCTTCCCTAAATAAAATTTCATTTATGAAGAAGCTGGAATTGCATTGGCAAATAATGATTGGTATGGTATTGGGACTACTTTTTGGTTTCGGTATGATTTATCTTGATTGGGGTAAGGAATTTGTCACCAATTGGGTCGCTCCTTTTGGCACCATTTTTATCAAACTCCTCAAACTTATTGCCGTACCCCTTATTCTTGCTTCGCTGATTAAAGGAATTTCTGATTTAAAGGATATTTCAAAATTTAGAAATATCGGTTTACGAACTATTGGAATTTATATTGGTACCACAACGGTAGCTATCGTCTTAGGGCTAGTTTTAGTAAACACAATAGCACCTGGTAATGGTATTTCAGAAGAAACTATTGAAAAATTAACTTCAACATATGCGAATGACGCAGGTGTCACTGCCAAACTAGAAGAAGCTTCGCGGCAAAAAGAAAGTGGTCCATTGAAGTTTTTGGAAGATATGGTACCCGATAATGCGGTAAGTGCCCTAGGTAACAATCAATTGATGTTGCAGGTTATTTTCTTTACCATTTTTATGGGAATTTCGATGCTCTTGATTGGTGAAAAGCAAGCAAAACCCTTAAAGAAATTCTTTGACTCGCTCAATGATGTGGTTTTGAAAATGGTGGACTTAATTATGCTTTCGGCTCCCTACGCCGTATTTGCCTTATTAGCAAATGTAGTAGTCTCGTCGAGTGACCCGGAGATTTTAATTGCGCTGCTTAAATACGCAGGTGTGGTTGTATTAGGGCTCTTGTTAATGATTGTTTTCTACTGCATATTGGTGTATGTTTTTGCTAAAAAGAATCCATTTTGGTTTTTGAAACAATTAAGCCCTGCACAATTACTGGCATTTTCAACAAGTTCAAGTGCTGCTACACTACCGGTAACTATGGAAAGGGTAGAGGAACACATTGGCGTAGATAAGGAAGTTTCTAGTTTTGTTCTGCCCGTAGGAGCTACAGTAAACATGGATGGCACCAGTCTATACCAAGGTATTGCAGCAGTATTTATTGCGCAAGCATTGAGTTTTGACCTGCCATTAAGTGCGCAACTCACCATTGTTTTAACCGCACTTTTAGCATCTATTGGAACCGCCGCCGTCCCTGGAGCGGGTATGGTGATGTTGGTTATTGTATTGGAATCCGTTGGTTTTCCGCCAGATAAGTACGCCATTGGATTGGCCTTGATATTTGCCGTAGATAGACCTTTAGACATGTTGAGAACCGTTGTAAACGTAACAGGGGATGCTACGGTAGCTACAATAGTAGCTAAATCTGTAGGCAAGTTACATGACAATCCAAAGGCTAAAAATTGGGATGACCATTATGATGAGGTTAAATAGAAATTAGTACTAGCATTATAGTAACTTCTTTTAAGGCATCTACGAAAGGATATAGACCCGACTAGGTCGTTATAGTCCTTAACACCAATGCGGTAAATAAAGCAGTGTGCTGACTTCGTATACCCTTTTACACCTAACCATTAACAATAGCTTTGCCTTTAGTTTGATGACGCTAGACAAGAGCTATGCAAATTGGGAAGTACTCAAGAAAGCCTACACATAATTTAGCCTATGCTCAAAATAAAAAAATCAGTACCATACGGGATTTTATTTTAAATAATCTGGCGCGATAGTGTTTAGCTTTTTTACATCAATTGCTTCAATTGATGTAAAAAAGCCCTACTACCTCAAATTATAATCATATACGATTATATAAACCAATTAATAGTAGTTGAAACGGGCTAGCGGAATCAATAATTAGATTTACGTTACAATTTTAAGGCAGTTTTAATTTAAGTTGAGGGTTAGGTATCCTGAAAGTATCTTTTTACCCTACCAAATATCACGATTCTTAGCACAAAAATCATATACGATATTTTGTAAATATTTGGAAATCAACACAAAAATATACTATTAGGTTTTAAAGCCACCGGTTGCTTCTAATGATATTCCTTTTGCCTTTCCGGTTCTTAACAGGAAAAGAAAGCCACTCCTTTTTAGTTTGTTAGGGATTCAGTATCATTTTACAAGCTAGTAATCCCTTCTTGGTATCGTAATTAGGTTCAAAAGATTCCTAAAATACCTAGAGACTACTTGGTTTTAAAATTAGTACTACTAGGCAATTCAAAACCTTCAAGTTCAAAGAAGGGAATTGCAGCCAAAAGATGATCAAATATATCTGCCATAATATATTCGTAGTTCTCCCATCGTTTATCACTACTAAAGGCATATATCTCTAACGGAATTCCTTGCGAAGTAGGGGGTAATTGCCGAGCCATAATCATCATATCTTTATTAATACCGGAATGATTATGTAAGTAAGTATCCACGTATTTTCTAAAAACGCCTATGTTAGTTAGGTTTCTACCGTTTATTAGTATAGACTTGTCCACTTGATTTTCGGTATTGTACTCCGCTATGTCTGTACTTCTCTTTTCCAGATAGGCTGTAAGCAATTCTATTTTTTGAAGTGATTTTACGCCTTCATTGCTTAAAAAGTGTATGCTTTCTTGCTTTATGATAAGCGCTCTTTTAATACGTCTACCTCCAGAATCACTCATTCCGCGCCAATTCTTGAATGAATCAGAAATCAATGCGTAGGTGGGAATTGTAGTTATCGTATTATCAAAGTTCTGGACTTTTACCGTGGCCAAGTTTATTTCTATCACATCACCATCTGCACCATATTTATCAAAGGTTATCCAATCACCAATGCGCACCATATCATTAATAGATACTTGAATACTTGCCACAAAGCCCATTATAGTGTCCTTAAAAACAAGGATGATAACTGCTGAGGCCGTTCCTAAGGCGGTTAAGAACTTCCATAGTTCCACTCCTGTAATTACTGAAAACGCAAAGAAAAGTCCAAATGCCCATGCGAAAATCATAAACACTTGAATATAACTATCTATGGGTTTGTCTTTTAGATTGGGTAAGGTTTTTAGAAAGTCTTTTATGGTATGCAGAACACTCCTAATAATCCATAAAAAGAGAAGAATTCCCAATACTTCAATTGCTTTCAATAGGAAAGATTCTATTACTGGAAAATCAATAAAAACTAAGGGAATAGCTTTGTAAAGTACTATTAAAGGGATTACATGTGCAATATTCCGTGGCGCACGATTTTTGACCAGGAAATCATCAAAATGAGTTTTTGAGTTTACAGAAAGACGCGTAAACAAACCAATCAATAGTTTCTTTAAAATTAGATCAATCAAAAATAGAATGATAAGTACGCCGACTAGAAGAATAGCCATGTTGATATAAGCAGCCCATTCGGCAGAAAACCCGGAAGTAACTAAGTAGTCATAAATTTTACGTGAGAGTTGTTCCATATAACTTTAGTTAATCTAAAAATTTAGCTCTTAATTCTGAGGTGGGTATCATGCATTGGTCTTTTTTTCCAAACCAGGCATAGCGATAGCGTGCTATTAAATCGTATACGAAGTTTCGTAAACTACTGGGAATCAAATTAAAAAACTTCGAAAGTGTGCGGTATCCTTTGAGCTGGCTTCCAATCTGTAAAGCAGCATCTGATTTGATGTAGTAAGCAATGCCCGGCTCAATTAATACAACTGAGTCTATGCTTTTGGTGTCAATTCCGCGTTCAGAAACTAGTTGTTGCCCAATTTCACTTTGTAACGAAGCATAGCGGAAGACATCTTGTATGTCTCGTTTTATAACAAACTGGATGAAACCGTTGCAAAGGTTGCAAACACCATCGAATAAGATTATTTTTTTATCGCTTTCCACAGTGCAAAGATACGATAGCACTTTGGCGTGACATTGAAGTTTATAACGTATTTAAGAAAGTGCTTAAATCCATTTCCTTGTCTAGCTCAAGTTTCTTCTTCAGTCGATACTTCGACTTTAGAATACTATCAGGTAACACATTCAAGGTGGCTGCAATTTCTTTTGTCGTCAAATTCATCCGTAAAAAGGCGGCAAGGCGTATTTCTTTCTCAGAGATATCAGCATAAAGCGTTTTAAGTTTTTGGTCAAAGTCATTATGTACTTCTGCGAAATAGGTTTTAAATACTTCCCAGTCTTTATCTGAGGCATTCTCTTTCTTTAGTAACATTACAATACGTCGAAACTCCATCTTAAACTTTTCAGGAGAATTTTTAATAGACTCAAAATTCTCCATCAGTTCTTGAATAAAGGTGTTCTTCTGTACTAAATGAAGCGTTTGTGAAGTGAGCTCCTTCATTTTGTGGGCAATTTCTTGTTTGTAGATTTCTTCTTGTTTCTCTCTTGCAATCTTGTTCTTCTTGATACGCTGGTTAAACCCAAAGAATAATAGTCCTGCCAAGGCCAGAGCAGAGGTCATGCCGCCTGCATACAAACCTTTTTCAAGCTTATCAGCTCTTCCTTTTTCATTTAAGGTCTTTATTTCTTCTTGTTGCAAGGCTATTTCCGCCTCTTTTTGTTCAGTTTGATGAATAATACGTAAGTCATTTATTTTAGAAATGTTTTTTCGTGCAAATGAAGAATCTTGAAGCTTTTTAAAATTCTCAAAGTTGATTAAGGCGTTTTTATAATTCTTTTGAAGCCTAAATATTTCACTTTTTATTCTATAGACTGCTGCTATATTTTGAGATTGAATGGTTGTGTTACTTGAGACCAAGTTTAATAATTTTAAAGCAGCATCAAACTGTCCTATATTTTTATAATACCTTGCTAAACGCATATTCAAATAAGAGGCCATTTCCTCGCTATTTATTGAGGTTGCAGTGATAAGTCCTTTGTCAATTAATTTCTTCGCATTTTTATTGTCTTTAGTTTCGAAATGAACATCAATTAAATGGGGTAGGCTCACAAGAACAATAGACTTGTATCCATGTTGTTCAGACAGTTCAATGCTTTGATTGAAATACTTTTTAGCACTGGCCCAATCTTTTTTGAATTTATAGGATATGCCTAAAATATTTAAAACTGATGCTTGATATTCTACATCTTCAAACTTCTCATATACTTTTAGTGCTTTTTTGCTATACTCAATTGAAGAATCAAAGTTTTCTAAGGTGTTTTCAAGTATACCTAGTTTATGCATTGCATCAGCTATTCTAATTTCTTCATTTAATTCTTCAAATAGTTCAAGACTTTTTAATACACTTTTTAAAGCACTTAACGTTTGTCCTCTATTGACATAGATGCTATAAGCTGAGTCATATGAGAGGGCTATACCGAAAGTGTCTTTTCTTTTTTGGTTAAAAATTAAATTTTCCTCGTTTAGATTCTCCGCTTCTTCATAGTTTCCTCTTGAGATTTTAAGATTTACAAGACTGTGGGTAGCGATTGATTGTTGGCTAAAATTTTCAGATAGTTTTGCTAAATTTATTGCCCTTTCTATATAAAACTGCGCGGAATCATTTTCGCTTAAACTCATGTATATTGTAGATAAATGATTATTGGCATTTATTTTCCCTTCAATATCGTTCAATTGATTCGCTAATTTTAGTTGTTCTTGCCCATAACCCTTTGCTTTATCTATATCTCTATACAAGAAATAGGAAGTTATTTTATTACTTGTTTTTAATTTAACGCTATCAACGTTTGTAGTAGAGTATATGTTTAGTAAACTATCAATTTTTTTATGACTTTGGCCAAATACGAACAGCGGCAGGGAAATAATAATACTTATAATAATTTTCATAAATCTTTTAAGTTGGTTAAAAGTTTCTTCTCTTCTTAGGTGCTTCTTTTAAATGTTTGTTTGCTTTTTGAAGGTAGACATTATTCTATTCTCCAAAAAGTGCTATTCTACCTCTGAAAATGGTATGTCCATAGAAAGTCCATGTTATTTTGTTTGGTGAAATGATTATAAAATCTTGCAAAGCCTATAATTTATTGACATAAGATAGGTTTTGTATTTTTTAAAAAAAGCAGTTGTCCATACGCTATTAACTAAAATTCAATACTAGATGTCCATACTTTGTCCATGGACAAATTTAGGTAAGAGCCTGATTTGCTTTTAGTTTCGAGGTGTTGAATCTTTAAAACCAAAGAAATTATGAAAACAAGACAATCAATTTTAAAGTATGTATGCTTGATAGGGCTTAGCCTTGTACTGAGTATGAGTTGCAGTAAAGATGAGGTGTCGAAAGACCCCCTTGCCCCGAACATAGACAGTACTGAACTAGCCGAGTTTAATGTTGCGGTGCAAAAACTACAGGCATTCGATCAACCATCTGAATCTGCTATAGAGGAAATTAGTACCACCGATGCTGAGAGAGATACGGAAGACCGGTCTTTAGAGTGTAACGCTACCACATTTAAAGGGTCACCTGGATATGATGAACTCTTCACATTAGATCCAACCACAGATGTTATTTATCCTGGGGCTTTGCTAATAGGGGGTTCTATACCAACGGGTGAATATATTGGCATAAGTGCTAAAAGAGCTCCAATAACGATATCTAGCTCCTTGGTAGGAATTACAGGATCATCGTCCATTGTAATTGATGACCCAAATAAACTGTCAGAAGTTAGAGAGGGAGTAAATACGCTGTTAAGCCAAGAAGTTACAGGAGCTACACCCGCAGAAATATCTCTTGATATTAGCGAAATATATTCTGAAGAACACATGTCAGTTGAGGTAGGTGCAAATTATAGAGGTGTAACCAAAAAAGTCTCAGCGAATCTTAAATATGAATCTTCAACTTACGAAAATACTTTTGTATTGAAGTTTATACAAAAGTATTTTACCTTGGATTTAGATTCGCCAGGTGAGTCTCCTAGCGATTTATTTACCGAGCTGCCAAATATGGATACATTTGGGTCTACAAGTCCAGTATATGTTGCCTCTGTTACCTATGGCCGTATGGTATTGTACACCGTTGAATCAAACTCTACATTAAGGGAAGTAGAACTTGCTTTCGAGGCTTCTATGGCCTCAACCGATGGGAATATCGATGCAGCATATGAAACTGTTCTCAATACGTCTAATATTCAGGCTCTCATTATCGGAGGCTCTGGGGATGGCGCTGTTAAGGCAATAAGAGGACCTGAAGGAGTTTATTCATTTATCGAACAGGGTGGCAACTATTCCAAAGACTCCCCTGGTGCACCCTTGGCCTATAAACTTAGATATGTTACAAATGGTTTTCCGGTAGCTAAAGTAGTTTTGGCTACAGAGTATCAAGTACGAGGTTGTGAGTTGGCATATCCTGAATACCAAGTGAATATTGAAAAAATTACTGGAACACAACCAAGTGATACAGAAGTTTATGGTTATTTAAAAATGAAACTAAAAGCGAATAACAAGTATATAGACATGAATAATAACGGTACCGATGATGGTCCTTCTTGGGGCGCTGATTCGGATGAATCTGTTGATGTTCAGAATGATAAAACGTATCGGGTCAATAAAGATTATGTATTTAAACCTTATCGACCAAACCAGAGTGTTGATCAAATTGAATATTATGGTGAACTTAAGGATTATAATGGGGTGATTATTGCAGATGCACTTTTAGGGGATAAGAAAGGTTCAGTAAAACTAAATGAGTTGACGTTAAACGTAGAACAGACTAAAACACTCCGTTTTGATGATGGTATAACGGTTCATTTTACACTAGTAAGAATTAAATAGATCTTGAAATTAGAGCTTGAACCTTCAGTTTCGATTTTGAAATGAAGAATCAGTCAATTTGATTACTAATTGAAAGCAGTATCGTTTGAGTTAGTGCAGTCGGTATCTAAAGTTGTAGATTCAGCAACTTGGGTATCGGCTGTTGTTTTAAAATTATTTTACTATGATTCCCGCGTATACGCTGAACTCGTTTCAGTAAACGCGGGAATCTTTTTAGCTAGCCTAGATGTATCATTTCCTTATTCATGCTTGGTAAAATTTTAGAAATGAACTGACATTTTGGTATTATTATAAATCAGAGTTTTGATAGTTTGCTGCATTACAAAAAGGCTCCTGTTGAAGATTTAATTTAATACATATCATATACGATTTTATATAAAACACTGATAATCAATTTTATTAGGAGTTTACTTCTTACGCTCCACTAACTCTAATTGATCTACACTCACATTGGTAGTAAACATACCGTAATTCACCACAGCCTTGCCTTTTTCTAGTTTATCAATGCTACCAACAGCCTTACCGTCGGTCATGCGAACACGGTCATCGATGTTAAAAACAGGTCTCGGCTTGTTCTTTTCCTTTGTAATGGCCTTTTTCTTTTCTACCTGCTTTTTCTCTCTAATGACCTTGACCTCTTTTTGTACTTCTTGTGCCACTTGGACTTTTTTGGAGCGTTCCGCTTTTGCTTGGTTGGCACTCTTTTTCTTACGCTTGCTATTCTCGGTCTCTACAAGGCGTAAGAGTTCGGAAACCAGTGGTCTTTTTTTATTATCTTGAAAATACTTGTCCGCCGCAGTATTCACCTTGTTTCCCAACTGTATCATACGCTGGTCGTGATCATAGAGTTCTTGGTAATTCTCCAGTTTAGACTTTACCTTTGCGTTCAATTTTTCTAATCGGATTGCTTCTTCGCGTGCCTTGGACTCTTCCTCCTGCAATCTGGAGCCTGTTTCCGCCATTTTACTACGTTCTTTCTGAAGTTTGGCTATCGTAGCGTCAAAACGCACTTTGCCACGCTCTATCTTCTTCTTTGCTTTGTTAATTAGGGAATAGGGGATACCGTTCTTCTGAGCTACTTCAAAAGTAAAGGAACTTCCTGCTTGCCCTAAAATTAATTGGAAGGTTGGTTCCAAAGTTTTTCCATCAAACAACATGTTGGCATTACTCATATGCGGCAACTCATTTGCCAAGGCTTTTAGGTTGGCGTAATGGGTGGTAATCACACCATAAGATTCCCGTTCATAAAACACCTCTAGAAAAGCTTCGGCTAAGGCCCCTCCTAATTCGGGATCACTTCCTGTCCCAAATTCATCTATTAAAAACAAAGTACGATTGTTACAACGCTTTAAAAATTGGTTCATGTTTTTAAGCCGGTAACTATACGTACTTAAATGATTTTCAATAGATTGATTGTCTCCTATATCTGTTAATATTTTATCAAAAAAGCACACTTCACTGCGCTCATGCACCGGTATTAGCATACCGCTTTGTAGCATTACTTGCAAGAGTCCGATCGTCTTTAGCGTAATACTTTTACCACCGGCATTGGGTCCTGAAATCACGATAATCCTATTTTCATCGTGCAGTTCAATAGTCTGGGGATAGGTCTTTTCGTTTTTACGCTTATTACTCAAAAACAACAACGGATGGTAGGCATCCTTCATAAACAATCTGTTGCCTCCGTTCAATTTTGGCTTTATAGCATCAATATCCTTTGCGTGCTTCGCTTTTGCAGCAGTAACATCTATCTGTGCAAGATATTCCTGATATTCCTTTAGCGGCGCTCTAAAGGGTCTTATTTGGTCGGTTAATTGTTTGAGTATGCGTTGCACCTCCTCTTTTTCCTCAAATTCGAGATTGTTTAGCTCTCTGCTGTACTTTAAAGCTGCTTCTGGCTCTATGTACACAATACTGCCTGTCTTTGAAGTGCCCATGACGGTGCCTTTTATCTTTCTACGATACATGGCCTTAACAGCCAGCACACGACGGTTCTCTACGACCGACTCCCGGATATCATCCAAATAGTCCGAGGTTTGATAGGTGGCTAAGGCTGAGCCAAAGCTCTGGCTTATTTTACCACGAACGTGATTCATTTGCCTTCTAATGCTCAAAAGGGTATCCGATGCATTGTCCTTTACTTCCCCAAACCGATCAACTACGCCATTAATTAGTGCAGGAATTTCCGTATTGGATTCCAACTGCGCAACGGATGCATGCAATAGCGGATAATATTCCTTAAATTTTTTGAAAAATTTTTGATGGGTAACGAGGGAATCACAGATTGTAGCAATACGCTTAAACCCCTGAAGTTCTAGCGTCGTATTTTCTATCTTCAGTAATTGTAATTCCGAGTTGATGGGGTCAAACCCATGATTCGGAATCCTGTTATCGCTAACAAAAGACGATAGGTATTCCGAGGTTTTTCCCAAGGCATTGCGCATTTCAGATTCCGCCGAAAAAGGCTCAATCTCTAAAGCCACTTGCTTACCTAACTCTGTATTACAGCGCGCAGCTACCTGCTGTAAAATCGTTGGAAATTCTAAATCTTCTAAAGCTTTTTTAAAGGTTTTGTCCATCGTAATTTAAAATGATGGCAAAGGTAGGCAATATGACATGAAATTATAGTCTTTATAATAGCTATTGGCCTTGTGTTTTATAGACTAAAGAAGCAAAGGGTGCAGGCGGAATTTGGATTGTAATTTCGGGTTTATTACAATTGGTTATTGTTTCAAAAATTTGATTCTTTTAATAAAAAGTCGCTTTTAAAAGTCTCTCAGTTCCGCAATCAATTTTCAGGATATAGAAATAACTACATAAAATTTGGATAATTACATACTTTATTATGAATACCGCACGTAAAAAAATGTACGGCAGTATGATATGATTGCTTAAAACAATAAAATTGAATGTTTACTGTTCTAGTAGAACTAAAACCTTGAAAGTCAATAATTTGATTCCAAAAAATTCAAACCTACTATGAGAAATAAAATAAAATTTTTAGCCTGCATAGCCCTTGTTGTCTTGGTTACGTCATGTAGCGCAACAAATAGGTTAACGATGGGGGCTACGGAACCTGCTGTTGTCCACCTTTCTTCCGAAGTAAGAAGTATCGGAATAATCAATAGAAGTGAACCTTCCAAAGGAAATAAAACCTTGGATAAGATCGATAAGGTTTTATCGTTAGAAGGGCTAAACTTGGATAAAAAAGGAGCAGAAGCGGCTATTTCATCACTGGTTTCCGAACTCTCTGTAATTAAAAACTTTGAAAAAATAAAGATAATTGAAAATGTTGAAGAATTGAAAAAAGGCTTGGCAGTTATGCCCGCTTCTTTGTCTTGGGACCTCGTGGAACGCTTGTGCGAAGAAAACCAAGTAGATGCTATATTCTCCTTGGCCTTTTATGATACCGATACGAAAGCAGATTACAATATTACCACCATGAAACTACCAAATAGTATAGGCATTGATGTTGATGTGCCCGCTCAGGAAGTTAGCTTGGCAACCAAAGTGGTCAGCGGGTGGCGTATTTACGATCCGCATACCAAGGAGGTGGTAGATGAACGTTTTTACAATAAAAATATGATTTTTAGGGGTAGGGGAATCAACCCAATGAAAGCCGTGGAAGCAGTAGCGGGCCGAAATGAAACCGTTCAAGAATATAGTAGAAATTTGGGTATTGCTTATGCGCAACGACTGACACCAACCTCCGTCCGTATTGCTAGGGATTATTTTGTTCGTGGGACGGATAACTTCAAAATCGCACAGCGAAGGGCACAAGCGGGCGACTGGAATGGCGCTGCAGTACTTTGGGAAAAAGAACTGACCAATTCCAACCCAAAAATAGCCGGTAGGGCGTATTACAATATGGCCATTAGCAAGGAAATTAAAGGGGATTTGGATCAGGCAATTCAGTTCGCATCAAAGTCCTACGCCGACTACAATAACAGCATTGCCCTAGGTTATGTAAACGTGCTAAGAAATCGAATGCAACAAAACCGTGCTCTAGACCAACAATTGGGGCGCTAGTGCACTGATTAGTTATTAGTTGTTTGGATGACAATAGAAAACATTTATCCTTCCTGAAAAAAGAAGCTGCTTAAGAATTTGGAAAGATCTACTATAGAGAGTTCATGGTTTTTGTAACGGAGCTTATGAACATCTCTGATTTAGGGCTACTGACTTTTGTTTTGGTTGGCAATTTCTCAATTATATTTAAAAATGGAGCCTTCTCATACAATAATGAAGGCTAAAACGCTGTTTTATAGTAACCTTACTTACAAACTAAGGGTAAAGTTGAATCTTATATCGTGTTCTTGCCTTATGAAATATCCGTTTAGAATCTCATTTATTTTTATCGTTTTGTTGGTATGCTGTAGCTGTTCCTCAACAAAGCAATTAACGGTAAGTTTTACAGAACCTTCACCTGTAGATTTATCACAGCAAATTAAAAAAATAGGAATTGTAAATAGCAGTACCTCTTTATCCGAAAAGAGTTATTCTAACAGGGTAGAGCAATTAATTGTCTTGGAAGAACGCTGGCTTGCTGAAAAAGGAACGGAAGCTGCTTTAACTGGACTTTTTGATGAATTGGCTCAGGATACCCGATTTAATACGGTTAAAATTTTAGATAATCTCGCAGAAGAAGCTATAGATTTTGGTAAGCAGCCGAGTAGCGATACCTGGCAGAAAATAGCCAGTATATGCGAAGAGAATGATGTTGATGCTATTTTTTCATTGGCTTTTCATGATACAGAAACGCAATTCTCTTTAAAAAAGACCAAGATGGATTATTCGGATATGATGCGACACAGAACTACCGTTGTAGCCCAGGAGATAACCTTGAAAACACTAATTGAAAACGGGTGGAGAATTTATGATCCAAAGCAAAAAATATTGATTGATGAATTTACCACAAACGAAGAAATCACCGCATCGGCTAAAGGAATAAGTGCCGTTGATGCTCTACAGGCCATAAACAACCGAAGAGAAATGCTACTAGAACAAAGCAAAAACTCAGGAAGCTCCTATGCAAATAGAATGCAACCAAGCAAATTGGATGTTCAAAGAGCGTATTATGTTCTTGGCTCACAAAAATTAGAGCTAGCGGATATTAAAATACAAAATGGTGACTATACCGCAGCTATTGAGCTTTTGGAAGAAGAAATAGCCAATCCTAAAACGCGAATAAGTGGCAGGGCTTGTTATAATTTAGCCGTTTTGAGTGAATATAATGGAGATGTACACGGCGCAATCAAATGGGCGAACACGTCCTATGATTTGCACAAAGAGGACGCTACACTTGAATATATTAAGACTTTAGAACGTAGGCTACTGCGGACAGATGGTTTAAAAATAGTGGCAATTACCGAATTTTAAAATTAAATAAACAGTCTTGCTTTTAGCTAGAACTCCGCTACGATACGTGGCTTAAAAGGTCTATTTTAGTTCTTTACATCAAATGGCATAGTAGTAAATGGACGTTCGTATACATGACAGCTGGGAACAGCAACTGAAACAAGAATTTAAAAAACCGTACTTCAAGAAGCTCATGGCCTTTGTTACCCAAGTGTATGCAAACCATACCTGTTACCCAGAAAAGGAAGCTATTTTCGCAGCTTTTGAGCATTGTCATTTTCAGGAGACCAAGGTTGTTATTTTAGGTCAAGACCCGTATCATGGCCCAAATCAAGCGAATGGACTCTGTTTTTCGGTGCAAGACGGGGTGTCGCATCCACCATCGCTCAAGAATATCTTTAAAGAACTACAATCCGATGTCAACAAGCCTTACCCTGAAAGCGGTAATCTAGAAGCTTGGGCAAAACAGGGTATATTATTATTAAACGCTACTTTGACCGTAGGAGCCCATGAGGCTGGAAGCCATCAAAAAAAGGGATGGGAAACATTTACAGATGAGGTGATTAAAAAGCTTTCCCAAGAAAAAGAAGGATTGGTGTTTTTGCTCTGGGGTGGTTTTGCCAAAAAGAAGGCTACACTTATTGATGCAAAAAAACACCATGTACTCACCTCAGGGCACCCGTCTCCTTTGAGTGCCAACAGGGGCTATTGGTTCGGAAATAGACATTTTTCAAAAACAAATGCCATTTTGAAAGGTAAAGGCAATAAAAGTATTCTTTGGTAAGTTAGTATTCTACAGATTTTTCACTAAATTAACTAAAGTATTTTCTTACAAATAATAATTAAACCAGCCAGATGAAGAAATTCGACATGTTGAAATCTATTTTATTAGTTGACGACGACGAAGCAAGTAATTTTCTACATAGTATTTTTATAAATAAGTTAGCTCTAGACATTGAGGTAAATGCTGCCATAAACGGTCAGGAAGCCCTCGACTTTATACTTAACAAAGGTCAGGACAACATAGCATTACCCTGCATGGTTATGTTGGACCTACGTATGCCCGTCATGGATGGGTGGGAATTTCTTAAAATGTATGAAGAACAGGTGCCAAAACAACTGAAGGACCAGTTAATGATCGTACTAGTGACCATAAGTGACAATGCGGAAGACAAGGAACGTGCTTCCAATAATCGGTACCTGGTAGATTTTGCTCAAAAACCTTTATCCGACAGTACATTTAAAAAAATTATTAATAAACATGTGAATGTTTCTATTAAGGTCTAATCCTCTTTGGGGTATAAAAAGAAATCAGCTGGCAATTTTTCTTTTATAAGGCTCAAATCTACCAAGGTATTCTGTATGTTTTCTAGGGTTGACAAAGGAAGCTGAGATGCACTCCACTCTGTAAGCGACATCCATTCTTGAATATCCGTAAGTTGTTGACCATACCGATTGGCCAGTGTCCTATCTATACTGGGAATTGATTTGAATTCGTCCGTGTAGGTTCTTATAATCTCTAAAATGTGTTTTAAAATACTGGGATGGGCCTCAAGGAAACTATTGGTCCCTGCTAGCATAAAACAAGGCCAGGGCGTGGGACAATCGGCTAAACGCCTAAAAACCCCCTCATCTACTAAAGGCTTGGTGGTAAAATGTTCCCACATAAAATAATCCGCTTCTCCTGCCGTAAGCGCAGTTACAGCGCCGTCTAGATTATTAATGATTTCAAAAGAAAGTCCGTCAATGTCCCAACCATTATTTTTAGCATTTACATACGCCATTAAATGACTGCCACTGCCAAACCTACTAATGGCAGCATTGGTCTGTTTCAAATCGGAAACCTGTTGATATGAACTTTGAGCGCCTACATGAATTCCCCAAAGTAGGGGTGAGGCAATGTATTGCTGTATGATTTTGGAAGGGTTGCCTTCTGAAATACTTTTGATAATACCCTCGGTAAGGATAATGGCGAGGTCGGTTTCTCCATTTTCTAGGAGCTGACACATTTTACCAGTTCCTTCTGGGATATCTTCCCATTGCAGGTCAATGCCTCTCTCTGCAAAGGCTCCTTCTTCCATAGCCAAGTGCCAAGGCAGGTTAAAATGTTCTGGAACACCTATGATTTTTACAGATTTCACTAGGACGTTAATTTAGTTAGGACAATTTTAATCAGTTCTTGCACCGCTGTTGCTGGGTTCTTGGAAAATGCTCCGGTAGCCCTATTGGCCAAGATACAATTTAAGGAAACCGCCTGATGCCCTAGTAGTTTTGCCAAGGCGTATATGCCGGAAGTCTCCATTTCCAGATTGGTTATTTGTAGGTTGTTAAAAGAAAAACTCGCTATTTTGGACATGATTCCAGCTTGACTGGGTGCTATGCGTAATTCCCGTCCCTGTGGACCATAAAACCCTGTATTAGTGGCAGTAAAACCTAATCGTATACGATTGTCAGTTAAAATATTGGCTAAATCTTCATCATAATCTACGACATAAGGTCGCGCTTTAGTATTGGCCCACTGGGTATGGGCTATAAAAGCATCTTCTAATTTTTTATGGTGGGTATATTCGTTTTCATAAAAGTGAAGCAAGCCATCGAAACCAATGGCATGTTGACTCATCAAAAAAGAATTGATGGGAATTTCTGTCTGGATGGCTCCGGAAGTTCCAATTCGTACTAACTTTAATCGTATACGATTTTTTTTAACCGTTCTTGTTTTAAAATCGATGTTTACTAAGGCGTCTAACTCATTCAAAACAATATCTATATTGTCCGTGCCAATTCCGGTGGAGATAACACTGATTCGTTTCCCGTTTAAAACTCCGGTATGGGTAAGGAATTCTCGTTTTCCCTTTTTTATGTCTATAGCATCAAAATGTTGAGATACATCGGACACCCTATCCGGATCACCAACGGTAATCACTGTAGTCGCTATATCTTCAGGAAGTAGATTAAGATGATAAATGCTGCCATCGGCATTTATGATAAGCTCGGAAGGGCTTAATTGCATACTAGAGCTTTAAGATTCTGCTCGTATTCGTATTGTAAAGGAAATTATACTTTAAAGCTCCTCCTAGGTAGACATCGGTGTCCTGGATACTGGAGTAGTAATTTGTTTTTCCCTCCAAAATTTCTTTACCTTTTTTGGTTAGGCGAACGGGGTTAAAAGCAGTAAATAAAGGTTTAAGCCGAGTTATAGCTCTATCGTACTGTGAGTCTCCAAAACCTAAATTCCCTTGATTTTGTAATACAGTTTTTAAAAGATCATTTCTACTTTTAGGTTTCTTTTCAACGGCTAAATTTAAAATGGTATTTTCCATGTTGTTCAACCCGTTTATAATACTTGGAAACCGCTTTAAGTGGCTTTGGATTGCAGCACCCAAATAGTCAAACTGATACGCTTTAAAATCTGTCAAATTCTCTAAACGCATAGGATTGTTACTGCAATATAGCTGCCAAACATAATCCGCATATTCTATATCATCTTGGGTCAATACCTTGCGGTCTGTATATAATCCATTCAGCTGTTCATTAGACAGGTCATTTAGCGCGTACATGGTCCCGGATTCATCTTCTTTACCGCTACACACCAATGAAATCTGGGCATATTTTCTATTGGCCAATAACCAACTAATAACCGCCAACATATTTACTTGACAAAACAAGTCATATTCAAACCAAAGCACGATTTGATCTTGCTGCTTATGGTTGCAAAGGGAACGATATTCCTTTAAAGTCTTTTCTATAAACCAGGATTTGGAAACCTTGTAGTTTTTGTGGAGAAACTCGTAGCGTGTCTTCCAAAAAGACTCGCTTCCCACATTGTTTAATGTTTTTCCCTCACAAAGCATTTCACGCCATGTAATAACATCTCCTTTAATATCAAGCTTATTGAGGCGTTGGGTAAAACTGTCTCCGTTGGTTATATGAAGTAGGGAACTCATTTCCGTTAAGTTTAGGTTCTTGTTGGTTAAATGTAAGGTTTATGTGAAATAAATAAAAAAAATTAACAGAAAAAGAACTACAAAACTGATTAAAAAAACAGAATACATCCTGTATTAGCCGCCTACACGCTTTACCTTAAATCCTTTTTCTTTTAAAAGAGTCATTATCCTGTCCCTATAATCACCTTGAATAATAATTTTATTATCCTTAAAACTACCGCCAACACTTAATTTGGTTTTCAGTTCTTTGGCTAGTTTCTTAAAATCTTCATCCGCTCCGGTGTAGCCCTCCAGAATAGTTATCGGCTTTCCTTTGCGCTTTTCATATTTACAGATGATGGGGTCGTCCTGCATCCAAATGCTATTTTCTGGTATTACTTCCAATTTTTCCTCTGGAGTATGCTTAGGAAATAGGTTCTTTAGTTGGTCCTGTAAATCCATCTTTATTTTTTAATCAATCCTAATTCAATCAAACGCTCGTGTAAAAATGCTCCGGCTGTTATGTCCTCAAACCCTTTAGGATGCTCGTCATCTATACAATTTTCTAGACAATTCAAGGGCATTTCGCTAATGGGATGCATAAAAAACGGGACGGAATACCTAGATTTTCCCCAGAGTTCTTTTGGCGGATTAACGACTTGATGGATGGTAGACTTTAATTTATTATTGGATAACCTGGAAAGCATATCGCCTACATTAATCATAACTTGATCCGGCCGGGCAATGGCATCTACCCATTCGCCATGGTGATTTTGCACCTGTAATCCCTTTCCATGAGCACCCATTAATAAGGTAATCAGATTAATATCTCCATGGGCAGCTGCTCTTACGGCGTTCTTTGGTTCAGCAGTTATAGGAGGATAATGGATTGGACGAAGAATAGAATTTCCATTCGTAATAAATGCATCAAAATAGGTCTCTTCCAAATCCAGATGAAGGGCTAACGCCCGCAGCACATATCGGGCGGTCTTTTCTAACATTTTAAAGGTTTCCTCACCTACTTTATTGAATTTTGGAAGCTCATTAACTCTTACATTATCGGGATATTCGGCGGCAAGCCTTTCGTTATTAGTCACATATTGACCAAAATGCCAGAATTCCTTTAAATCACCTACTTTTCGTCCCTTAGCATGTTCTTTTCCAAAGGAAGTATAACCTCTTTGTCCGCCTACACCTTCAATTTCATACCGATCTTTTACCTCTTGCGGTAGTTGAAAAAATGTCTTTATTTCGGTATAAAGGTCAGACACTAAATCTTCAGATAAAAAATGTCCACTTAGGGCCACAAAGCCAATTTCTTCAAAGGCTTTTCCTATTTCCGTTATAAATTTTTGCTTTCGTTTTGGGTCTCCCGAAGTAAAGTCCGACAAATCCACACTTGGTACCAACGCCATATCCGTATTTTTCTGTTTACGTAAAATTACAAATTATTACTTAGGTACAAGTTTGTTATATGATTAATGGATATGCCGTTTTTTGTTACATTTATACACAAATTAAAAATACACCGCTTCACAAATGGAATACAGTCAGTTTCAGGTAGACAAAAGCACCCAATTAAGGCTTTACAAGGGCTTGTTGAGACCAAGAATGATCGAGGAGAAAATGTTGATTCTATTGCGGCAGGGCCGCATCTCCAAATGGTTTAGCGGAATTGGCCAAGAGGCCATCTCGGTTGGTGTCACTAGTGCCATGCAAGATGATGAGTACATTCTTCCCATGCATAGGAATCTGGGTGTTTTTACAACGCGAAATATTCCATTGCATAGGTTGTTTGCGCAATGGCAAGGTAAGGCCAGTGGTTTTACCAATGGCCGCGACCGGAGTTTTCACTTTGGAACCCAAGCGTACAAAATTATAGGTATGATTTCCCATCTAGGCCCACAATTAGGGGTTGCAGATGGTATTGCCTTAGCACACAAGCTACGGAGTGAACACAAGGTTACCGCTGTGTTTACAGGGGAAGGGGCAACAAGCGAAGGCGATTTCCATGAGGCGCTAAACGTAGCTGCGGTTTGGGAACTGCCTGTACTGTTTTGTGTTGAAAACAACGGGTATGGACTTTCTACCCCCACTAACGAACAATTTAAATGTGAACATATAGCAGATAAGGGTATTGGTTACGGAATGGAATCGCATATTATTGATGGCAACAATATCTTGGAAGTGTATTCCAAAGTAGCTGCGCTATGTAAAGACATCCGGAACAATCCCAGACCAGTGCTGCTGGAGTTTAAAACCTTTCGCATGCGCGGCCATGAAGAGGCCAGTGGCACAAAGTACGTACCGCAAGAAATGATGGATGCTTGGGCAGCCAAGGATCCTTTAAAAAACTTTGAACAATATCTTATGGCTACCGGAGTGGTATCTGAAGCACAAAAGGAAGCACTAAAACAAGAAATAAGTACAGAAATAGAGGAAAATTTAACAATAGCTTTTGATGAAGAAGCGGTGCTAGTTGATGAAAGTAAAGAATTAAGTGAGGTATACTCAAAATTTGATTATAAAGAAGTTAACCCAACTATACATAAAAAAAGTATCCGACTTGTAGACGCCATTTCAGATGGACTTAGGGGCGCTATGGAGAAGTACGATACGCTTGTTATTATGGGGCAAGATGTAGCAGAATACGGAGGTGTTTTTAAAATCACCGATGGTTTTGTGGACGCTTTTGGCAAGGAACGGGTTAGAAATACACCCATATGCGAATCGGCTATTGTTTCTGCTGCTATGGGACTATCAATTAATGGTATGAAAGCGGTTATGGAGATGCAGTTTGCAGATTTCGCCTCTAGTGGATTTAATCCCATCGTTAATTATTTAGCTAAAAGCCATTACCGATGGGGAGAAAAGGCTGATGTAGTTATCCGCATGCCTTGCGGCGGTGGGATAGCGGCTGGACCTTTTCATTCGCAGACCAATGAGGCGTGGTTTACCAAGACGCCTGGTCTTAAAGTAGTATACCCAGCTTTTCCTTCAGATGCTAAAGGACTTTTGGCTACTGCCATAGACGACCCAAACCCTGTTCTCTTTTTTGAACATAAAGCATTGTACAGAAGCTTCTACGAAGATGTTCCAACAAACAACTACACCATTCCCTTTGGTAAGGCTAACCTTTTAAAAGAAGGGAGTCAAATTACTATTGTTAGTTATGGAGCCGGGGTACATTGGGCCTTGGAAACCCTGTCTGACAACGCATCGATTAGCGCAGATCTTCTGGATCTAAGAACCTTACAACCCTTGGATATAGAAAGTATTTATAATTCGGTAAAAAAAACAGGAAAGCTTATCATCCTACAAGAGGATAGTCTCTTTGGAGGTATAGCAAGTGATATTGCCGCAAGTGTTATGGAAAATTGCTTTGAATTCTTGGATGCACCTGTGATTCGCGTAGGCAGTATAGAGACGCCTATTCCTTTTGCCAAGGTATTAGAAAACAATTATCTGCCGAAGTCTAGATTCAAAACCCAGCTGCTTAATTTATTGGAGTATTAAGTTGGATTCACTTTTCTTATCAGGAAATTATTTAATAACTTGGCGGCTCTAAAAAACACTTAACTATGAAGAATACGATATACTTATTTATCGCCCTAATTGCCATGTCCTGTTCAGCTACTAAAGCTGGGGGAGGTGCTGAAACAGCACAAAAGAAAGGCAAGAAATTATTAAAAGGTACTTGGACAGTTTCGGACATTCGTTTTGTGGGTGAAGCGGGATTATACAAGGCAGACTTATTTGGTGTCGCCGATTCGCCTTGTTTTAAAGGTGGAGAATGGCTTTTTATTCCCAATAAT
>CAZDOW010000010.1:0-62173 GCA_964507115.1 uncultured Maribacter sp. | reverse complement strand
TACAATTAAACAACATTTTTAAATGGGTCAATTCAGGAGGTCAACGTATTTTCCTGTTAAAGGATATTAATCTTCAGGTGGAAGAAGGGGAGTTTATTTCAATAATGGGGCCTTCGGGTTCCGGTAAATCAACGCTCTTGAATGTCATTGGAATGCTCGACGGTTTTGACGAAGGGGAATATGAGTTTCTACATGAATCTGTTCATGCCTTAAAAGAAAAACACAGAGCAAACTTATATAAAGAATATATCGGTTTTGTTTTTCAATCCTATCATTTGTTAGATGAGTTGACCGTTCAAGAAAACTTGGAAATGCCTTTACTCTATAAGAAATATAAAGGTGCAGAGCGTAAAGCAATGGTAGCAGATATGCTAGATAGATTTAATATTGTGGGAAAAAAAGACTTATTCCCAGCACAATTAAGCGGGGGACAACAACAATTGGTAGGTGTTGCACGTGCTTTAATTGCCTCTCCAAAACTGATATTGGCAGATGAACCTACCGGAAATCTCAACTCCCAACAAAGCGAGGAAATTATGGAGCTCTTTGGGAAACTGAACAAAGAAGATGGCGTTACTATAATTCAGGTGACCCATTCAGAGAAAAATGCAGCTTACGGTTCTCGAATCATCAACTTGTTGGATGGCAGAAAGATATAATAGCGGTGTACAACCCTTCTTTAATGATTTAAAACTTCTTTTTGAGTCTAATTGAATAAACTGTTTTAGCTAATAATATTCGTTTTACCTATAAATAACGAGTATTGACAACATTTTTTAGGCTGTAATTTCGTGCTTGATAGCTTTGTACTTATTCATAATCTTTAAATTGGATTTAATATATAAAGATGGATTGTACGAAAATGCTATTTAGAGCTTTTTTCCTTTTGCTAGGTTTTATTTCCTATGGGCAAGCTACAATTACCATTGAGGTAAACTGGCCTAGTTGGTCTTCAGAAAATAGGGTTACGTTTAGAGATCCTTCTTTTGCACAAATTGGCACAAGTATTTGTAATCCAGCAGCTTGTTTTAATGGTGTCGGAGATAATTCATATTCCAATAGTGGAAGTTTAGCCACCTATCCTGGTATTTCTCAAGGAATAGGCTATTCATTACTTTTAGAAGATAGCTTTGGAGATGCTTGGAATGGTGCAGGCTCTTTTGTTAGTGTATACCAAAATGGAAATTTAATAGTAACAGCTGATCTTACGGCAGGATCATCGACCGAAGTTTTTTTTAATATTGAAAATGACACTGATGGCGATGGTATCTTTGATAGCGTTGATATTGATGATGATAATGATGGTATAACTGATGAAGAAGAGTATTGTACCAATGCCGATGTAGCTTTTTTTGGGTCATCAAATGCTGGTACTAGAACCGTTTCTTTTACTCATGAAAATACCGGGTATACGAAATTGGACCTTACCACTTTTGACAACTCTTTTCAGCTAACAGTTAATGGGACAACCGTTCATAATTCCATTTTGGAATTTCAAAATGGAGCACTAGGCGGAGGAGAAATTTATGTTCGTTTTCTATCTGATAATTCCTTAATTGCCTCACCTTGGGTGGCTAATTCAAACGGACTTCCAAGATTAAGATTACTTATTGACGAAACAGGTATAGTATCTGTTTATGGTACTAGGACTACTGGGGCGACCAATTTAGAGCTAATGCAGGCTGAAGGTGGTGTTGCCTTTAACACAATTACCTGGGTTAGTGGGACCAATTCCTTTACTTTAGTTAACCAAGATGGCCCAGGACCAGAGAGTTTAAACGGGACCATATTTGCAAGCGCCATATGTGATACAGATGGAGATGGTTTAGATAATAGCTTAGATTTAGACTCAGATAATGATGGTATTTTTGACATAGTAGAGAGTGGAGTATTGGCAACCCTGGGAGTAAATGATGCAGATAATAATGGGGTAATCGATGGGGCTTCTGCTACTTTTGGCACCAATGGACTATTTTTAAATATTGAGAATATAGATACAAGCTATGCAGACCTTATTTATAGTATTTCTGATAGTGATGGTGATGGTACCTATGATCCTTATGAACTGGATGCGGACAACGATAATTGTAACGATGTGAACGAAGCTGGGTATACAGACCCTAATTCAGATGGCATATTAGGGCCGCTGCTTGTTGCAATTGACGGCAACGGCCAAGTAACTTCTGGCATTGATGGGTATACTACACCTGCAGATGCTAACAGTAATGCGATTTATGAATTCCAAGAAGTTGGGGCTGTACCTACTATCACTTCAGAACCAATCAGTATTGCGGTTTGCCCTGAGTGCACAGCGCAATTTGAAGTTATTAGCTTAAATACAGATGGGTACCAATGGCAAGTTTTAGAAAGTGGTATTTGGATAGATCTTACAGATACTGCAATCTATAGCGGAACTAATACCAATACCTTAACTATCAACGATATTCAGTCTAATGGTAAACAATATAGAGCTGAACTTACCAATGTTTATTATGTCTGTGATCCATTGGAATTTTCGAATATTGTTACCCTAAATACAAAGGTTAATTACATGGTTACCAATAGGAGGATAACCTATAGAGTCAACAAAGAGTAAATAGGTAAAACCCATTATATTTCAATTCAATAGCTTTACCTTCTCGGTTCTAACAACTATCTTTGTTGTTTAGAATCAGTATACATAATGAAGTTAGATAAAAACGATATTTTAAGTGCGTTAGAAAATATTACAGTTCCGGGTGAAGGCCAGAATATGGTAGAGAGCGGGGCAGTAAAAAACATACAAATTTTTGGTGATGAGGTAGAGATAGATATCACTATCAGAAACCCGAGTTTGCAGGCCCGTAAAAAGACTGAAGTTGAGATTTTAAAGATTATACATAAAGAGGTGTATGAGAAGGCTAAAATCAAGATAAACGTTAAGGTGGATGCGCCGGTAAAACCCAAAACAAATGAGATAAAAGGGAAACCGCTACCCGGTATTAAAAACATCATTGCAGTAGCATCTGGAAAAGGTGGTGTGGGTAAATCTACGGTAACAGCAAATTTAGCGGTAACCTTAGCTAAAATGGGCTTTAGTGTAGGTCTGTTAGATGCTGATATTTATGGTCCTTCCATGCCTATTATGTTCGATGTTGCACAAGAGAAGCCCTTGGCGGTGAATGTCAATGGAAAATCTAAAATGAAACCAGTGGAAAGTTATGGTGTAAAGATGCTTTCTATTGGCTTTTTTACACAACGCGATCAAGCGGTTATCTGGAGGGGACCTATGGCCTCTAAAGCATTAAATCAAATGATTTTTGATGCGCATTGGGGCGAAATAGATTTTATGTTGTTAGACTTACCACCTGGGACAGGTGACATTCATTTAAGTATTATGCAAGCCATGCCGGTAACAGGAGCTGTGGTTGTAAGTACCCCGCAAGAAGTAGCACTAGCAGATGCCCGTAAGGGAGTTGCTATGTTTCAGCAAGATTCCATTAATGTGCCTGTTTTAGGTATCATAGAGAATATGGCCTATTTTACTCCAGCAGAACTTCCTGATAATAAATATTATATATTTGGTAAGGAAGGAGCTAAACATCTGTCTGAAGATTTAAAGGTTCCTTTTTTAGGGGATATCCCTTTAATACAGAGCATTCGTGAAGCAGGTGATGCAGGTCGCCCGGCGGCACTACAGGCAGGTACGCCAATTGAAGCTGCTTTTGAGGAAATTACCAAGAATGTGGTTCAAGAAGTAGTGAGAAGAAACACTGATATACCGCCAACAGAGGCGATTAAAATAACAACGATGGCAGGTTGCGCTGCTGTTAAAAAGAAGTAAGTATGATAACAATGACTTCAGATGAATTGAGGACTAATGTAGAAAAGGCTTTGGAAGAAATACGTCCTTTCTTACAAAGCGATGGGGGTGATATTTCTTTGGTATCCATCGATAATGAAAAGTCTGTAAAGGTTAAGTTAGAAGGTGCTTGTGTGGGTTGTTCCGTTAATCAAATGACCTTAAAGAGTGGTGTGGAAATGACTATTAAGAAATATGCACCGCAGATAGAAGAAGTAATTAATCTTAGTTAATTTCTTGATATAAATCATATTTTACAAACTTCCGTTCTACTATTTTTACTAGCGATTAATTACGTTATTAATGATTAAAACAGATATACTAATAATTGGTGCTGGACCAACGGGTCTTTTTGCCGTTTTTGAAGCTGGATTATTACAATTAAAATGCCATCTAATTGATGCATTACCTCAAGCAGGCGGACAATGTTCCGAAATATATCCTAAAAAACCTATATATGATGTTCCAGGTTTCCCGGAAGTACTAGCTGGGGATTTAGTGGATAATCTAATGGAGCAAATAAAACCTTTTCAACCAGGGTTTACCTTGGGAGAGCGTGCCCAAACTATAGAAAAATTAGAAGATGGAACCTTTATTGTGACCACGAACAAGGGAACAAAGCACCATGCGCCAATAGTAGCGATTGCTGGAGGACTCGGTAGTTTTGAGCCTAGAAAACCATTGCTAGAAAATTTAACAAAGTTTGAAGACAAAGGTGTTGCTTACATTATTAAAGATCCAGAAGTTTATCGTAATAAAAAGGTGGTGATCGCAGGTGGAGGAGACTCTGCTTTGGATTGGAGTATTTTTTTGGCTGACGTTGCTGCTGAAGTAACTTTAGTGCATAGGCGTAACGAATTTAGGGGTGCGCTAGATTCTGTTGAAAAAGTACAGAAATTAAAAAATGAAGGTAGAATTAATTTAATTACACCCTCAGAAATCGTTGGACTTAACGGAGGGGATACCTTGGAATCAGTTACCATTAAAAAAAGTGATGTCGAAAAACATATCACCTTAGAAGTTGATAATTTTATTGCTTTATTTGGGTTGTCACCGAAGTTAGGTCCCATAGGAGATTGGGGATTGGAGATTGAAAAGAACGCTATAAAAGTAGATAATACCTTGGATTACCAAACCAATATCTCCGGTATTTATGCGATCGGGGATGTTAACACCTATCCTGGTAAATTAAAATTGATTCTTTGCGGTTTCCATGAAGCAACATTAATGTGCCAAAGTGCCTACAAGCGAATTTTCCCAGATAAGAAATATGTTATGAAATATACTACTGTAGGTGGTGTTACTGGTTTTGATGGAACTAAAAAAGAGGCGCCAAAGTCTGTAGTAAAGGCAATTGAATAAATACTAAAAAGTGGTATCCTGAGATGGTCGTACGAGGCGCAGTTGATGTATAGTAGAAGTGGATAAAGAAGTATTTTAATGACAGATGTAAAGATTAAGATAACGGATAGAGAAGGAGTTCTCCACGAAATTGATGCCCCAACCGATATGAACATGAACCTAATGGAGGTTGTTCGTTCCTATGAGCTCGCTGCTGAAGGTACTATAGGTATTTGCGGTGGTATGGCCATGTGTGCCTCTTGCCAGTGTTATATACTATCCGACCATTCGCTTCCAGAAAAATCGGACGATGAGGAAGCAATGTTATCCGAAGCTTTTAATGTAAAAGATAACTCCCGCTTGGGTTGTCAACTTCATATTTCAGAGGAGATGGACGGTCTGGAGATTGTATTGGCTCCAGAAGAACTTTAAATCCTCGCCTGATACGTAAACAAGTTATAGTACCTGCCCTCTTTGGAAATTAACTCGTCATGGGTTCCCTGTTCAGCTATTTTACCATTTTCAATAACTAGAATCTGGTTGGCTTTACGTATAGTACTCAATCGGTGCGCTATAACGAAAGTAGTTCTGCCTTCCGTAAGTGTGGCTAAACTTTTTTGAATTAAGGCTTCACTCTCTGTATCTAAGTTACTAGTTGCTTCATCCAGAATTAAGATTTTAGGATTTGCCAACACCGCTCGTGCAATAGCAATACGTTGCCGTTGACCTCCAGAGAGTTTAACACCACGTTCGCCAATTAAGGTTTCCAAGCCATCATCAAATCGATCCGTAAATTCATCTACATAAGCTGCTTTAACTGCTGCTTGTAATTCTTCTTCAGTAGCATTAGGTCTTGGAAAAAGTATGTTGGCTCGTATGCTTCCTTCGAATAAAAATTCATCTTGCAGCACCACACCTAGATTTTTTCTAAAACTATTTAAGTTGACTTTGGAAACATCTTTTCCATCAATCGATATCATACCAGATTGTGGATTTAAAAACGTAGCTGCTAAACCAGCAATGGTAGATTTACCGGAACCAGAACTACCTACTAAAGCAATTACATCGCCAGATTTAGCTTCAAAACTAATGTTGTGCAATACTTCTTTATCCTCTTCATAGGCGAAAGAAACATCTTCAAAAACAATATCTCCTTTTATATCTTCCAGAACTATAGTCCTATTTTCCTCATCCGACTCCGGAGTCATGTTCATTAGCTCTTCGGTACGGTCCAAACCAGCTAAGGCTTCGGTTAACTGACTCCCTATATTGCTCATTTGTACAATGGGAGCTACCATAAGTGCTAACAGAAACGTAAATTCTAAGAACTGACCAATCGTTAGTTCATCCATCATAATTTTATAACCTCCAATACCCATGATACCAGTGGTGGCAATTCCTAATAAGAATGTAGATGAACTTGTCATAAAAGCGGTAGCTGTTAAACTTTTTTTCACATTCTGAAAAAGTTTATCAACTCCTTTTTCAAAAACCTTGTTTTCTTGAGCTTCTGCATTGAATCCTTTAATAACACGAACACCTCCTAAAGTTTCTGTTAATCTTCCGGTAACTTCTGCATTTATTTTACCTCGATTTCTAAAAATAGGACGGATAATTTTAAAGGCTTTTAGCGCTATTAAAGCAAAAATAGCTAGAGGAACAAGAGTGAAGAGCGTCATCGTCCAGCTTATTCTTAGAAGAAGGATAAGTGCTACAACTGCCGTAATAGTGCCGCCCACTAGTTGCACTAGTCCAGTGCCAATGAGGTTGCGAACACCTTCTACGTCGTTCATAATTCTAGATACCAATGCTCCAGATTTTGAGTTATCAAAAAACCGAATGGGTAGGGAAAGCACTTTTTTCTGTACTTGAGCTCTTAATTCTGAAATTAGAAACTGTGCTTGAACACTTAATATTTTTGTTAGTAAAAATGAGGTAACAGCTTGCACGAAAATAGCAATAGCCACCACAGCCACAAGTAATTTTAGAAAATCGATATCCTTGTTAGGGATAATATCGTCCATTAAATATCCTAGAGACATTGGTGCAACAAAACTGGCTGCTTTACTTATTACTATTAATAATAACCCAATAAAAACCAGTTTACGTCTTGGCCAAATGATAGTTTTAAATGCGGTAAGGATACTTACTTTTTTTTCTGCCATGTACTAGAAACTTGAAATTAAAAGTGCAAGTTACTTGAATTTGTATAGAATAGCGGTGCTGAATCTTAATCTTATAACTTCAATTTAGTTTTTATAGAAGTACTGTATCTTTGGAATAAGACTTCTACGAATACAGTATGGTTAGAAAGGTTTCACTTCTTATTTGTTTGCTTATTTCGGTAGTGGTATGTGCCCAACAACCTTACATGGAGTTACGAGAAATTGTAACAGATAGTGGCCATATTTTTGCTGCTAATCAAATATCCGAACTCCAAGAGAAACTAAGTAATCATGAAACTAAAACGACTAATCAATTAGTTGTGGTCACCATAGAGAGCTTAGGGTATGAGACTATTGAAAGTTACGCCAACGGACTCTTTAATAAGAACGGACTTGGCCAAAAAGGCAAGGATAATGGGCTGCTTATTTTGTTTTCAAAGTTAGATAGAGAGGTAAGGATAGAGGTGGGGTTAGGTCTAGAGCCATATATTACTGATGCAGTTGCCTCTAGAATTATCAGAAATACCATGATTCCTAAATTTAAGGAAGATCAGTATTATACCGGCATTTCGATGGCAACGGACCAATTGATTTCATTTCTAAACAGTCCAGAAGCTTTGGAAGAGTTTAAAGCTGAAATAAAACGTGAGGAGGACATTGACCAGAGAATTGGTTATGGCTTTTTAATACTGTTTTTGTCAATTTTTGGAGGTGTAGGCTTTTTTTTCTTCTATAAATCTTATAAAAGTTTGATCGAAATTTTCAGAGGTCTTTTAGTTGGAAAACTTGGTTTGCTTCCTAGTTTGTTCATGATTTTTGGTGCTGGGATGTCTGCGCTCTTAGGTTTAATTTTTATAATTGTACCCTTAGCGATTGTAGTATCTGTCTTTTGGCCTGAGCTTTTGCTAGGAGAGCGATTTATGGAAAACCTCCCAAAGTTGCTATGGATGTTATTGCCTTTTTTTGGGATAGCCATGGGTATCGCTTATATTAGAATAAAGTTCTTTGGAAAAGATGACTTTCAACTCTCCTTACTAAAAAACGATAAAACGTATTATCGGAAAACCTTTTCATCTTCAGGAACACATTCTTTTGGTTCCAATTCTTCCGGTGGTAGTTCAGGAAGTTTTTCTGGCGGTGGCGGTAGCTCAGGAGGCGGTGGCTCTAGTGGGAGTTGGTGATTTTTAAACCATTTAGTGTATCTTCAATTATTGAAAAATCTAATGCTATGAACCGGGTTATGTTATCCATATTGTCTGTCTTATTCTTTACGTCTTGCGGCGTGGAAACCAAACCTTTAACTGAAACTGAAAAATGGGAGGCACAGGCTGCTACCGTTCAGATTATAAGGGATGATTTTGGTATTCCTCATATCTATGGTAAGACGGATGCAGACGCTGTTTTCGGTTTGTTATATGCCCAATGTGAGGATGATTTTAATCGCGTAGAACAGAATTATATTTGGGCTACAGGTCGCTTGGCCGAGATTGAAGGGGAAGAGGCATTGTATAGCGATTTACGGGCGAAACTTTTTATGACGGAAGCCCAAGCAAAAGCAAATTATGAAAAGAGTCCGGATTGGTTAAAAAAGCTATGTGATGCATTTGCGGATGGAGTTAATTATTACCTATTTACACACCCTGAGGTGAAACCGAAATTACTGACTCGCTTTGAACCTTGGATGCCCATGTATTTCAGTGAAGGTAGCATTGGCGGAGACATAGAACGTATCCGAATCAGTAAAATAAAGGCTTTCTATGAAGGAGAGATGGAAGTGCCGCAAGCAGAACTTGTAGCAATTAAAAAGGAAGAAGAGCTAACGGAACCACAAGGTTCGAATGGGATTGCTATCTCTGGGAATTTAACCCAATCTGGAAATGCCATGTTATTGATTAATCCGCATACCTCGTTTTATTTTAGAGGGGAAGTTCATGTGGTATCCGAAGAAGGACTGAATGCTTATGGAGCGGTAACTTGGGGACAGTTTTTTGTCTATCAAGGTTTTAACGAAAAGACAGGGTGGATGCATACCTCCACCTATACCGATGTGATGGACGAGTTTAAGGAGAATATTACTAGTTTAGACAGTACTATAGTCTATCAATATGGAGAAGAATTACGACCGGTCGAGGTTTCCGAAATAAAATTAAAGTATAAAAGCGCTAATGGGGTTAAAGAAAAGACCTTCCCTGCCTATCGTACACATCATGGTCCAATTACCCATATGGCCGAGGGCATGTGGACCGCTTCTGCAATGATGTGGGAGCCTGTAAAGGCCTTAGAGCAGTCTTTTGCGCGCACAAAAAAGCAAGGGTATAAAGGCTTCCGTGAGATGATGGATATCCGAACCAATTCTAGTAACAATACGGTGTACGCAGATGCTGAAGGAAATATCGCCTATTTCCATGGAAATTTTGTTCCCAAGCGTGATATCAGATTTGATTATGCGAAACCTGTTGATGGTTGGAACCCTAAGACCGACTGGCAAGGTTTGCATACTGTAGATGAAAATATTTTGGTACTGAACCCTGAAAATGGATGGATACAAAACTGTAACTCCACACCCTATACATCAGCCTTGGAATTCAGCCCTAAGAAGGAGGACTATCCATACTATATGTCTAAAGATCAAGAGAATTTTAGGGGTATACATGCCATCAGTTTACTAAAAAATAGAAAAGGATATACCTTAGATAGTTTAATTGAATTGGCTCATGATCCTTATTTGCCTGCTTTTGAAGCTTTGATTCCTGAGTTGATAAAGACGTATAATCGATATGATGATAAGAATCCCAAACTCAAAGAGGCTATTCAAGTTTTGGATAAATGGGATTTTAAAACATCAAAAGAGTCAGTAGCCATGACTTTGGCACATTTTTATGGAACTCGGTACTATCAAGAAGGCAGCTATCCAGAAGGTTTAAATGCAATGGAACGGATTGAATATTGGGGAAGTCAACCCGGGGAACAATTAGAAATTTTTGAAGCAACGATTGACCAACTCACGACAGACTTTGGAACTTGGGAAATCCCTTGGGGCGAAGTCAATCGATACCAGAGAACCACCGGAGATATCCGTCAGAAGTTTGATGATAGTAAACCAAGTGTTCCTGTAGGTTTTGCTTCCGGTACTTGGGGAGCCTTAGCGGCCTATGGTGCTCGCTATGCTAGTGAAGGTGCTAAAAAATTATATGGTACTAGAGGGAATAGTTTTGTTGCAGCCGTTGAGTTTGGAGATAAAGTAAAAGCGAAAACTATTTTAGCAGGTGGTCAAAGTGGGAACCCAAATTCACCCCATTTTGATGACCAGGTCCAAAAATATCTTAATGTAAATTGGAAAGAAGTAGCCTTTTATAAGAAGGATGTTTTAAAGAAGGCTAGAGAAACCTATACCCCGGGCAGTAGAAATAGTTCTAAGCCATAAATAGCTCAAAAACTGCTATTTTATTCTCTGTTCTTAAGAATAAATACCGTTGGGTCTATATATCCTGTTGTTTTATTAGAATAGCCATTTGCAATGGTATATATTGGATCTCCAAGACCTGTGTTTCCACCACCTATTCCATTGCAATCATCCCCTAAATGATTGTTTTTGCCAAAGGGTTGCGGGTTATAATATTTTTTCCCGCCTGGTTTTCCTACTGGAAAATCAAATCTATTTGTAAAGATTAAAGTGTCTACTTTTTTTAGGGGTAGATGCGATCTATTGTTTCTAGAAACGGAGCTTTCTATTTGATCTTTAGAAGACCAAGCATTAAGTATAATAATAATTATAAAAAAGAAATGGACAATATTAGGTAATTTCTTTATTCTTTAGTGACGATTAAAGTAGCCTTGGAGCCCGAGGATAATAACCATTTATTAGAGTAAATTCTATTTCCTTTATCATCATAAACATCCACTTGTGCTGTATTGGGTGCAGAGGAACCGTGGTTCAGTGCTTCAAATTCAATCTTATTAAAGCCAGGTTGTAAATCTACGTTTATACCTCTAAATGTGGATGTTAGTAATAAATTATATTCTACAACTACTTCGTTTACCCAAATCTTAACACGATCTCCGTCTACATATTCGTGGTCACGACAAACAATACCTATAAACTCTCCATCACTCTTAAAATCACCTAGGTATTGATCAGCAAAATATTGTCCTGATCCGCCAAAACGTTCTCCCGGTCCTATTCGGGGGTCTATTTTAACGCCTGTTCCTGCTTGAACTAACTCTTCGTCTGGCAACATTTTGACCGGATTCGGTTTTTTGTAATCCAACGATATTGGTTCTTTTATTAACGATGGCATGTTTAGTAGTGGACTTTTCTTTGTAGTGCCTTTGGGGTCTTTCTTTTTTACAGCTTCAATCTTTAAAGGCTTTTGGGTAGGTAAATCTGACTGTGCGACGGCTGTGGTAACACATGCAAAGCAACATAATAATAATAAGAAGGTGTATTTGTTCATCTGCCTATAAAATTCTCTTAAAGATAGCAAATACCCTGCCACAGGGACATAAGGGCTTGTTAAATTGTTAAATTTTTCAGGATGGTATTCGTGATTAGTTGATGACCGTTCTTGTTTGGGTGAATGGGGTCATTTGAATAGTATTCAGTTTTGTAGCGCAACAGCGGTGTCTGAATGTCTATGTTTCCCAGGATGGTCTCGTGCTTTATTTCTTGTACTATATTGCAGAATTCCTGAAGTACTTCTTCTTGGTATTTTGGATACGGATTTTTATAGCCAAAATCGGTCTGATTCAGTATTCCTGCATCGCTTATAACTTCCAGAACCAAAGGTGGTGAAGTCAGAAGTATCGTTTTTATACCTTTCTGTTTTATCTTTTCTAGAAAGGAATAGATTCCTATCCTATAACTATCAAATAGCGCCGGTGAAGGTTTTCCGTAGATACCACAGTTAATTCCGTAGCAGAAAAAGATAATATCCACCGGTGTAGTATTCAGTAAACGGTCCAAACGTTCAAAGAGATAAGGCCTAGGTCCAGGATGGTCCTTTTCTGTAAGTCCGGTGATAGTTTCGCTACTTTTACCCCAATTCAAAAATGTGAGTTCCATACTAGGATGGTTCGTATCCACAAAATCTTGTAGCATTTGTACGTAACCACCTTTTGTAGCGGTAATGCTATCTCCTAAACAGGCGATGGTTAACCCTTTTTTTAGACGAATTTGATGGGTATTGCTACAATTCCAGATCAAGGTACCTAGAGCGGCCATGGTGGACGTCTGTACAAATGTTCTTCTGTTCATTCCCACGTATCGGTTAAAAAACGTATAAAATTCCCATGCATAATGTTTGTTATATCTTCAGGAGCATAACCTCTACTTGCAAGCATCGGTGGTATTTTTTGTAAATCGGCTATGGTATTTACATCCGACGGACCTTGTTCTGTCCCAAAACCGCCATCCAAATCGGTGCCTATACCTACATGTAAAGAGCTTCCTGCCAATTGACAAATATGATCAATATTTTGGATTGTTTGTGCTAAAGTAACGCTGGTATTTGTTGGATTTGAAATACCTCTTTGCCAATTGGGTACCATCATCCAAGCATCCAGAGCCATTCCTATAACTGCTTTTCTATTGATGAGTTCCAATAATTGTTCATCTGAAAACTGGCGATTATGGTCTACGAAAGCCCTACAATTATTATGACTAGCCCAGACGGGTCCTTCATAAATCTTCATGGTTTCCCAAAAGCTTTGATCACAAAGATGAGTAGCATCTAAAATAAGATTTAGTCTTTGGATTTCTTTAAGTAACTCTCTTCCGTTTCGTCCAATACCACCAATAGAATCTGTTCCAAAGGCGTAAGTTCCAGGACCGTAATGTGCAGGACCTATGGCACGAAGCCCTTGCTCGTAGGACTTTTCTAGATAGTCTAAATTTGCAATAGAGTCGGCACCTTCTAAACTTAAGATATATCCTATAGGCGTATTTTCCTGATCTTGTTTCCATGCGTCAAGGTGTTCTAAGAGCTCTTTGGAATTGGTAATCTGTTTTAGAACCCCTATGTCCTCCATGCTCTTGTACCATGCTAGCTGTCCTTGGGTTTGGGCCCATGCTTGTTGTGGGGAATTCCAGCCAGGGAGTGCATTGTCTTTATGCACATACCGTGCTATCTGTGTAGCGACACATAGTCCTATATTTCCTTTTCGCATAGCATCAAAAGAAACGGTATTGTTACCACGGTCGGGCTTGTCCGTCATGTTTTTTTCGCTTTCTCGTATGTTTTCTACAGACCAGCGAAGATCTCGATTCCACTCCATAGCGTTCATGGAGAGGTCTAAATGTGCGTCGAAAATAAACATATTTAAATCGTAAGTTTTTGATTACGGGCAGCAACTTTCCATTCCGTTAGTATTTTGCCTTTTTCCACTACCAGCAAGCTGTCGTATTTTGCTACCGTGGGGCAGATATGTTTGGGGACAGCATAATGTTTGTCTCCAACATCAAGTATTTTTAGGTCATCATATTCCACCACCAAATGTTCTTCCGATTGTTTTATTTGTTTCCCATGTTCCAAGGTTAGGAATTTTACCCGTGGAAAATCCATTTCAGGAGCAATAGATTTATGACCCAAATCAAAACATAATATACCCGCTTTGGGTTTGCTGATAATTCTAGTAAACAATACGGCTGCCGGAAGAAAGTCCATCTCTGGGAAAAGTTCACCGTAGCCGGCATCCCAAAGCAATGTGGTACCTGGACTTACAATTACCTCATCTCGTTTACAGTGAAAAGGAAAGGTTGGTGATCCTCCTGCAACAATAATTGGTTTTGGTAGTCCGGCCTCCAAAATATCTTTTTTTAGTTGAAGTACACTTTTAAAAGCTAGGTCACAATCTGATTTACGAATAGCTACATCGAGATTTCTTAAATGGCCATCATACGCATGTAAGCCAACGTTTTTCAAATGCGTATGTTCAGAAATACATGTATATAGCTCTAGTGCTTCTTTTTTGGGCACTATACCTGTTCTGTTCATGCCTACATTCAAATCTATATATAGAAATAGAGTGATACCGTTTTGTTCTGCTAGTTTTGCAAGTTGGTCTGTAGTTGTTCTATTGTCTACCAGCGTTGAAAATTGCACGTCCGGATACATTTTTATCAATTGGACATATCGCTCTTGGTTGGCACCAACGGGTTGCATTGCTAGTAGTACATCTGCTGCACCACAATCTCCTAATAATTCAGCTTCTGCAATGGTTGCACATTTAAATTTGGTAATACCCTTTTCCATTTGCATCCCAATAATTTCCGCATTTTTATGGGTTTTAACATGTGGCCTCAAGTTTTCAGGTCCGCCAGCCATGCGCAACATGGTATCTATATTGTAATTAATACGGTCTGGATACACCAATAAGGAAGGGGAGATTAAAGTATCAGTATGCGTTATACTATACCATTGATCTTCGTTCATTTTTTTTTATTTGTGAAGTTCAAACATCGCTTCGATTTCTACAGCTACTTGGTCTGGTAGCATCATGCCTACAGCACTTCTGACGCCAACCCCGTGTTCAGCACCAAATACATCTGACATTAATTCGCTGAATCCATTAATAACCAAGGGTTGCTTGCTAAAATCGGGGGTGCAATTTACCATACCCAAAGTTTTCACCAATCGTTTTATGCGATTCAAATCTCCAAAATGGGTAGTTATCGTTGATAGCATGGTTAGGGCTACATGATGTGCAGCTTGTTTTCCTTGCTCCAATGTTAAGGTATCACCTACGCGACCGGTATATAAAGACCCGTCGTTTAGCATGGGTCCTTGACCAGATATGTATAGAAAGTTTTCTACTACCAAAATGGGTCTATACAGGCCGGCTGGTGGTGGGGCAGGGGGTAGAATAAGTCCTAATTCTTTAAGTTTTTCTGATGGTTTCATATGTTTATATCGTAAATAAGTTTCAGGTTTTCAAGGGGAGAAACTAATCAATCTATCTGATTTTGCTTCTTCTAAAAAAACCACTAAAGCTTCCCCTAAAGTGAATACTATCACCTCCTTTGTTAATCATTTTTCACAGTCGATAATGCTAAACTCTTAATTTGTTCCATTTTCATAACTATAATTTGTCCTTTTGTCGGTATCATATTTTGCCAAACCCAATTGTAGTGTTCTATCACTTGTTCTGCTTTTAAATGTGGTCTTTGGCCAGTTGTATGTCCGTCTTCTACGACCGTTATATTAAAATCCTTCGTTAAAGCGGATTGGATAGTCGATTCTATACAAAAATCAGTAGCACAACCAGTAATAAATAATTCACGTACTTTCAGTTCTTCTAATTTTGAGTTAAGTTCAGATTTGTAAAAAACATCATTTGCAAATTTGTCAATTCTAATGTCATTGGATTCTACTATTAAATCATCTAAATTTTCCCAATCAATAGCATTTTTTTCAAACTCTCCGGTTCCAGTTCCATCATGTTGGATATTAACCACAGGATAGTTTAATTCTCTAAACAGTTCGGCAAGTTCATTTATTCGCTGAACAACTCCCGTTGTATCAAATCTTGGTGTTTTTGGAGTGAAAGAGCCTTTCTGCATATCAATTACTAATAACGCTTTTCTATTTTCCATCTCAAGTAATTCTACCTGTTATATTCCCACTTCTAACTTTAGACAAATATATCCAAGACCAGTACACCTGCCAATCCCATCACACCAACTGTGGTTTCCATTACGGTCCATGTTTTAAGGGTGTCTTTTACAGATAGATTAAAATATTCTTTAAAAAGCCAAAAGCCGCTATCATTAACATGAGAAAGCATTAAACTTCCAGAACCAATGGCCAACACCATTAATTCAGGACTCACATTTGCACCAGTTGCCAAGGGAAGTACAATTCCAGCAGCTGTAAGTCCGGCCACAGTAGCGGAACCTACGCAAACCCGTATTATCGTAGCAATGAGCCACGCCAATATCAAAGGTGAAATAGAAGAACCATTGAGCATTTCCCCAATATATTCACTAACACCACTGTCTATCAATACTTGTTTTAGCGCGCCCGCTCCGGCAATAATGAGCAATACCATCGTGATTCCTGTGATGGCACTAGCCACTGAATCCATCACTTCTTTCATTTTTTTACCTCTTGCAAGTCCCAAGGTATAAATGGCGACTAGCACGGAAATTAACATAGCAATTACAGGATTACCTATAAAAGCAATCAGTTTAAGTACGGTTGAGCCCTCTGGGAGCACCAAGCTAGCGATAGCTGCAATTCCTATTAAAATAACGGGTAATAATGCCGTAAAAATACTAATTCCCGTTCCGGGCATTTCGGATTCTTTTAAAATGGTAGGGTTAATGAATTCCTTTAGTGGACTCGCCTTAATATTTTTCATAGTCCGCGATAGTAAGGGCCCTCCAACAATAATTGCAGGTATGGCTACCAAGATGCCGTAGAATAAAGTTTTTCCAATATCGGCTTGGAATATTTCCGCTATCGCTGTTGGTGCCGGATGTGGTGGTAGATAGCCATGCGTCACAGAAAGTGAAGCTAGCATAGGCAAGCCCACATAGAGTAAAGGGAGTCCGGTGGCCGCTGCAATAGTAAAAACCAAAGGGATTAGAATAACGAAACCAACGGAATAGAACATAGGAATACCCACGATAAAACCGGTTAATACAACCGCCCACTGTATGTTCTTTTTGCCGAATTTTTCGACCAGTTTTGTGGTAATTCTTTGGGCAGCACCACTATCTGCAACCAACTTGCCCAACATGGCACCTAAACCAAGAATAATAACTAAGAAACCAAGAATATTCCCTATTCCTTTTTGAATGGATTCTACAACCGCCACAGGTTCCATACCCTCTGCAATACCGACGAACAAGGAAACGATGATGAAGGTTATAAACGGATTTAGTTTAAATTTTGCAATAAGAATAAATAGCAATAGTATTCCGAAAATAACGATGAGCAGTGGCATAAAAGTAGCGGTTGTTTATTTTGTCTTCTAAGATACCACAAAAAAATACGCACCCTATATTTTGAATACAGGATGCGCAAGGTTTAATTTTAATACGGGTTTATTCGGTAACTTCTGGTGATAATAGTTTATAAGCTAAACCTGCTAATATTGCTCCTACGATAGGCGCTACCCAGAACAACCATAATTGTCCTAGAGCCCAATCGCCGGCAATAATTGCTTGGCTCGTGCTCCTTGCCGGGTTTACCGATGTATTGGTTACTGGAATACTAATAAGGTGAATGAGGGTTAAACACAGACCAATGGCTAACCCAGCAAATCCTCTTGGTGCTTTCGTATACGTGGAGCCTAGAATTACAAAAAGAAAAATAAATGTCATTACTACTTCGGTAATTAAAGCAGAAAGCATACTGTAACCACCGGGAGAATGTTCACCATAACCATTAGCAGCAAAGCCGCCTACTTCAAATCCTGGTTTGCCACTTGCTATTAAATAAAGGATTAGACCTCCTGCGATACCACCCAATACCTGTGCAATAATATATGGAGCTACATCCTTGCCTTGAAAACGCCCACCTATCCATAATCCTATGGAAACTGCTGGGTTTAAATGGCAACCAGAAATGTGACCAATAGCATAAACCATAGTTATTACTGTAAGTCCAAATGCCAGGGAAACCCCAACGAAACCTATTCCTAATTCTGGAAATCCTGCGGCGAGAACCGCGCTTCCGCAACCACCGAGGACGAGCCATAGTGTGCCGATAAATTCTGCTGTTAACTTTTTCATTGTTTACTTGTTTTGGTTTGTTATTATATGATGTATTCCGATAGTTAATTTCTTAATGGCCAAACAAAAGAATCCTTTGGGTTTGAGAACCAATTAATGAGATAAAGTCACATTTTAACAGTAATATTAATTAAATCATACAAATTTTACTAAAAAAAAGATAAAAATTAAACAAAAAGAGTCTTTTGACTATTTGATATGATTCATATTTTGCTAGTTTTTATCCTTATATTCAGAAAGTTTTTGAGGTCCCTCTAGTAGTATTCTTACTACTTTAAGAGTTCCGTCAATAGAGGTTTCTATATGCCATTTGATTAGGGAAATTTGACCATTTTGAATTTCTAGCCCTGTTATACTTCGTGGATGTACGCAGCTTCCATCATTAAAAAAAGGAATATCCCCTGGCTCTGGAAAACGAGGTCTGTGGGTGTGCCCCACAATGGTAATCAGGAGATTGTTCTGAACGATCCATTTTTTTATCCTACGTTCAAGCTTTATAAGCTCGGTGTAGTTCTTCGCTGGACTTGTAGGGTCTGCAATTCCCCATACCTGTAGCGGTTTCCATAAAACTCGTACTAGGAAGCGACCCCATCTCCAGAACGTATAGTTCCACCAATCTGCTTGGTGACCGTGGGTCAAGAAAAGTTCTTGCCCCGTTTTGGTATGCTCTAAAACAATGGCTTCATTATATGTAATACCTTCAAATAACTTTTTATCTGTATCATCTATGGGTTCAAAATAACTTGACAGGTGTTTGTCTACATACGATTTATCCTTGTATACCATATCATGGTTGCCCCAGATCATGTGTAGTCTTTGTTCTAAATGATATTCTCGTAGGAGCTTAAAAACGTTTTTATGTGCTTCAAAAATTGATTCAAAATTTAGATTCTCCCAGAGTTCGTCTCCATCCCCTAACTCACAATAATGAAAACCCTCTTTGTGATAATAGTTTAAGGCATGAAAATAAATGTTTCTATTATTGGCAAATTCATCTGCAAAACTATTGTCCCCTCTATGGCAATCGCTGAACAGGATAAACTTAGAAGTGTCATCAAACGGTATACGTTTGGCATTTTTGTAAGCCCTTGAAAGTCTTTTGGCAGACGACATGTTGTAAAGTTTTTATAAATGTGCAAAAAAAGCACCTAACCAATTACAGAAACATTTAACAAAAAACTAGGTATAGTTTTGTAATTTTAATAGTGATTAGTGTACTAAGTAATGTATGATGAAAGATAATGATAAAATAATGCCATTAAAACCGCTTATTAGTTTTGATAAACTACTAAGACATTACGATGCATTAATTGATAGTGATGATAAGATTTTGGCAACGCATGCCAAAGAAATATTGAAAGCTCAGGCAGATTATCCAGAGCTGCGAGAGGGTTTTCAGGACGTTGCTTTATTAGATAAATATAAAGATGTCATACGTCTTATTCTCCAGGATAGTTTTTCACCTCTACTTACTGACAATGAAATTAAAGTAGCTTCATTACCTTATTATGATATTTTTTTTAATTCTTCTAACAGATTTCAAAAAATAATAAATGAAGCTGGGCCCGATTTTAAACCATTATTACGAAACCAGGAAGAAGGAATGGACTATATCTTAGGATGTATAGTTATCCTTAATTTCCACTACGGGTATCACTTAGATTTTAGTCGTCCTTTTTTCTATGATATACCAGATTCAAATGGGGTTATGCATCATTATCGTATTTTATATAATGCAGATTTCTTAGAGCTTATTCCTACAGAGCTTACAAAGGAAATTACGCAAGCCGATGTTGATGAACTTTTAGAGAATCCAAATGACGTAAAACTCTGGATGGAGAAAATACCACCAGAAAGTTTTATTTCTAAAGGATTCGTTATTTCAAACATGTTCGATGTAACGGCAGAACATTCCATTTCCGAGATTAAATCCAAACTCATTTCCAGTGATAAAAGGGGTAGTGATAATTTCATGATAGATTTGCAGGAGACCTTCCGATCCTTTTTCAAATTACCAAATATTAAAGTTGGTTTTGTTACCTATAATCCAAAAGATGATAGGTTTGAACCTGTTTATGGCAATGGGGTTTCTAGTTTTATTCTAAACGGTGAAGATGCTAAAGTTTGCAATGCGGCCTTATGTCAATATTCGTATAGTAAACTCATTAAGGATAAATCCTATTTCGCTGTTACTGATGTAAACAAATACGAAAAAAAATCTGGAGGAATGGATCCCTACGGAAGTTTAAAAAACCAAGGAATACAAAGTGCGATTTTTGCACCCATTGCATTTAATGGCGAATTATTGGGTGTGTTAGAAGTTGTTTCTGCAAAGAAGCATGTACTGAATGGCGTAAACGCCAAAAAACTGGACGATGTAATGCCTTATATCGTGTCTGCCGTAGTTAGGTCAAAAGTAGAAGAAGAAAACCTCATAGATGCCGTTATACAGAATGAGTGTACTTCGGTACATTCCTCTGTTTATTGGAGATTTCAAGAGGAAGCAAAATATTTTATTAAAGATCAGTTAGAAGGCAAGCAGCCTTCATTTAAGGAAATTGTTTTTAAAGATGTTTACCCGTTATTTGGTCAAATTGATATAAAAGATTCTTCTAAGGCTCGTAATATTGCTATTCAAAAAGATTTAATGATTCAACTTTCTCAAATAAATGAAGTGTTGAATGTTGTATTTAAAAAGAGCAAACTTCCTATTTACGAAGAATTAATGTTCCGTGTAAGCAATCATTTGGAGAGTATAAAAGAAATGCTATACACCAATAGCGAACAATCCATTTTCGAATTTGTAAAGGAAGAGATAGTCCCAGTTTTTTCTCATTTAAAAAATTCCGATGCTGAAATAGCCAATCTTATTCTTTCTTATGAGGCAGATATAGATATGAGCACGGAGTCTTATTATGATCACAGGAAAAATTATGATGAGAGCGTAATGTTAATCAATAAAAAGTTGGCTGCTGTAATAGATAAAAAACAAGAACAGGCACAAGATATGTTTCCCCATTATTTTGAACGCTATAAAACTGATGGCGTGGAACATAACATGTATATTGGGGATACTATTTCTGATAAAAAGGATTTTAATCCGCTATATCTCAACAATCTAAGATTATGGCAATTGCAGGTCATGTGCGATATGGAAAATGCACATTATGTCCTAAAGCCACAGTTGTCCGTGCCTTTAGATACGGCATCGCTTATACTCGTGCATAACACATCTTTGTCTATTCGTTTTCGAATGGACGAGAAACAGTTTGATGTAGACGGAACCTATAATGCACGTTATGAGGTTATTAAAAAAAGAATTGATAAATCTTTCATAAAAGGTACTAGTGAACGTCTTACGCAACCCGGTAAAATGGTTATTGTATATTCCCACAAGAAAGATGAACTGGAGTATCTGCGTTATATTAAATTTCTTAGATCAAAGGGTTATTTTACAGATGCTGTTGAAATTGTAGAGTTAGAAGGCTTACAAGGGGTATCCGGTCTAAAGGCCATTCGTGCGGAAATATTATACAAAATGGATAAAACTACCGAAAAGACCTATACGTACGAAGATTTAATAGAAACTTTGAACGAGTAGCACTTAGTTTAAGGCTGCCAATACTCTTTCTGGCCCAAAAAACTTGAAAGATATCGCAAAAGCTAAAACCGAAACCACCATACCAATCATAAAAATAGTATAGGTCCATCGTAATAGTTTATATTTTCTGTTGAGTACTAGCCCCAAAAAGTACAGGTCCTTAGTCAAGGATGAATAAATATATTCTTTGTCCTTTACAAGTTCGTTAATGGCCCATTGGTATTCCTCCAGTTTCATTTTATGAAAATTTCCAAAAAACAGAAGGTTTACCCTTTTTTGGGCTACATCTTCTTTAGTGAATTCTCCAGAAGTTACGTTGGGTCTTGTAGCCAATACAGCCAACACCATAGATACAATGCTGAAAACAATAAATATAAAAGTTGGGTATATAAGGTAATCATTGGAGGGATTATCCAATTTTGGGATAAGGTTGGAAATTGCCAACGAAATAATAATAGCGTTCACCGATAATAGAATATTAGCCTTGGTATCTGCAATATCGCTAAGGGTAATATGGTTTTTTAATGTAACTCGAAAAAGTGTCTGTATGCTGCGGTCGGGACTTTCACTTTTGTACTTGGCCTTTAGTGCTTCCTTTTTTGCAATATTTTTTTCAGATTTTTTTTCTTTAATAAGACGCCTTAGGTTCTTGTCTTTTCCCGGTTGCCAATTTTCTTTTGCGTAATAGGTGTAAAAACGGTGTTCTGTACGGAACATTTTAATATTGGTCTCCAACCATTCCTTTTGGGTGTACTCAGCAATACCAAGAAGGCCAAGTTCTTCTCGTAATAACTCGGAAGTCTCTACATAACTTTTCTGTGCAAAGTGGGAGGCGTCAGCATCTCTAATAACCTCTTCAAGAAAGTTTGTTGGTTCTGCATGTCTCACAGTTGCCATAATACATTCTCCAACTTTGGCGATCATCTTTGGGTCATATCCCTGTTGACTTAAAAATTCTTCAGCTATAAGACGGCTGCTTGTTTCATGGTTTTTGTTTCCTTTGGTGTAACCAGTGTCGTGCAGCCATGCAGCCAGTTCTACAGCCTCTTTTTCTTCCTCAGGAAGTGAAGCGGCATTCAATAATTCTTTAGTACTTTTAACCACACGTTGTGTATGCCTCAAATTATGGTACAAATAGTCCGAATCCAAGTCATTGGACAATAATGCCACCACAAAATTTTTAGTATTCTCTAATAAATCAGACATATAGTATAATAAGTTTCCAAATTACGAAAATTTGAACGTAGGAACATCGATATGAAAAAAAAGTACTCTTTCTTAGCGCTTCTATTTGTTTTAACAGGCTGTGCGACATATAACTCCAAGTATGCCGATTCAAAACATGCGGAAGTTGTGGTAGAAGATAAAGAAGTGCTACACACCTTTTATTTGATAGGTGATGCCGGTTTATCGCCAATTGGAGGTATGAATCCCGCGTTAAAATTATTTAAAAAACGGTTAGACGTTGCCACTGTGAATAGTACCGCTATTTTCTTGGGTGATAATATTTACCCAGCTGGACTACCAGACCCAAAAGATTCTACCTTATCCTATCTGGAAGCCAAAAGTCATCTAGACGCCCAGTTAAAAACATTGGATAATTTTAAAGGAAAGCCACTTTTTATTCCTGGAAACCATGATTGGTACGCAGAAGGTTTAGTGGGCTTGGAACAAGAGGAGAAATATATTCAAAAAATGCTAGGGGACAAGGATGCTTTTCTCCCTCAGAACGGTTGTCCAATTGAAGTGGTAGATATAAACGAAAAGCTTGCTATTATTGTGATAGATACACAATGGTACCTCACCAATTGGGATAAACATCCGGACATTAATGATAAATGTGATATAAAAAGTAGGGAAAGGTTCTTTTTGGAACTGGAAGATGCTATCAAAGACAATATTCAAAAAACAACATTAATTGCTATGCACCATCCTATGACCAGTTATGGTCCCCACGGTGGTCAATTCTCCCTAAAACAGCAGTTTTATCCCAAGAAGTTGCCATTTCCCATTCCTGTATTGGGGACTTTTATTAATGTATTGAGAAGGACCTCCGGAGCGTCCAATGCGGATTTACAAAACAAGCGCTATAGAGAACTGTCAAAGCGGGTAACTACATTAGCCCAATACTCGGAAAAGATAATTTTTGTATCTGGCCATGAACATACCTTACAATATATTGTGGAAAATAATACTCCACAAATTGTCAGCGGATCAGGCTCTAAAAAGGGAGTGACAAGGTTATTGAACGGGAGTGCCTTTTCTACAGGACACATGGGTTATGCTACTTTAAAAGTATATACCGATGGTTCTTCCAGAGTTCGATACTATGGTATAGCAGAAAATGAAGAGGAATCATTTTTGTTCACAACTCAGGTGCTTTCCAAGGAAGCTCGAGACCTGAAAATGGATTATAACGAAACATTTCCGAAAGAAATGAAAGCGGCAATCTATTCTGAAGAAGAGGTAGATAAGAGTCGGTTTTTCAAATGGGTTTGGGGGGAACGCTACAGGAAATTTTATGGTACTAAGGTAAAAGTACCAACGGTACGTTTAGATACCTTGTTCGGTGGTTTAGTTCCCGTAAAAAAAGGAGGAGGGCATCAATCCAAGTCTCTTCGTCTAAGGGATAAGGACGGTAAGGAATATGTGATGCGAGCCTTACGCAAGAGTGCAGAACTTTATTTACAGTCCATGGTATTCCAAGATCAATATATTCTAGATGATTTGAAGGAAACGTATACGCAAGAGATTTTAGAAGATTTTTACACCGGCTCTCATCCTTATGCTCCTTTTGTTATTGGGAAACTTTCAGACGCTGTTGGAATTTACCATACGAACCCGGTATTATACTATATCCCAAAACAGAGGGCCTTAGGCAACTATAACAATGTATTTGGTGATGAACTTTATATGATAGAGGAGCACGCAGGCGACGGACATGGCGATTTGGCTAGTTTTGGATATTCCAATGAGCTTAAAAGCACGAAAAGTATGCTAGAGAATTTAAGGGACGATGAACGGTATACTATAGATAAACCTGCTTACGTAAGGGCGCGACTTTTTGATATGGTCATTGGAGATTGGGACAGACATGTAGATCAATGGCGCTGGGCAGAGTTTAAAGAAGGTGATAAAATAGTGTACCGTCCTGTGCCACGGGATAGGGATCAAGTATTCTCTAACATGGGTGATGGTGCACTCATGAACATCGCTACGAGGGCAATACCCGCGTTACAACTTATGGAGGGTTTTAATAATGAGATAAGAAACGTTAAAGGGTTTAATTCCTCGCCTAAAACGTATGTGTTGGACCTTGCTTTATTATCGGAAACTTCAAAAGAGGAATGGAGAAAAGAAGCCTTGTTTTTACAAGACTATCTAAATGCAGCGGTAATAGATGATGCCCTTATGCTATTGCCCAAAGAAGTAAGGGATGAAACGGTTTCAGAAATCAAACAGATTCTTCTTTCTAGATTGGCAGGTATTAAAGAGACGGCGGATACGTATTATGATATATTGAATAGGTATGCTGTAGTCAAGGGAACGGATAAGGATGATTGGTTTGAAATCACCAGATTAGATCAAAACAGAACTGAAGTTAAAGTGTATCGAAATATAGAGGGTAAAAAGAAAAAACAGTTCTACAGTAAAATATTTAACGCATCTGAAACAAAGGAAATTTGGGTGTATGGGTTAGATGATGATGATATTTATCAAGTTGATAATGTTCAGGATTACTCTGGAATAAAAGTTCGTCTTATTGGAGGGCAGAACAACGATGTGTATGAGGTTAATAACGGTAAAGGCATCGCAATCTATGATTATAAAAGTAAGCCTAACACATTTAGAGAAACTAGTGGAGCAAAAGTGAAACTTACAGACGATTACAATGTAAACACGTATTTACCCCTAAATATTCGCAATAGTACTAACCTATTGATTCCTACGGTTGGTTATAATCCGGATGATGGTGTTAAGGTAGGTTTTTCTAATACCTATACCTTGAATGGTTTTAGGCAAAATCCTTTTACACAGCAGCATAAGCTCCGTGCATTCTATTATTTTGCTACCAGAGGTTTTGCCGCTTCCTATTCGGGCGAATTTGCAGAGCTATTTGAAAATTGGAATTTGGAAGTCAATTCACGATTTACAAGTCCTAATTTTGCAATTAATTTTTTTGGTTTTGGAAATAATACAGAAAATTTTGATGACGATTTAGGAATGGACTATAACAGGGTTAGAATCCAGAGTTTTGAGCTTGCACCTTCTTTGGTTTGGCGAAGTAAAATGGATGCTAAGTTTAGGGTCGGTTTTTCGTATGAATCTATCGAGGTTGAGGAAACTGAGGATCGTTTTATAAACACTTTTTATCAAGATAACGGAGAGGAAATCAAAAACGATTTTGTTGGTATCCACGGTGAGTATACCTATGAAAACACAGATAATATTGGGTTCCCTACTATGGGCATGACTACCTCAATAAAGTTTGGTGTAAAAGATAATATTAGCAAAGAAGGTGTAAATTTTGGTTATGTGATACCCAGCTTGTCTTTTGCTTATAAACTAATACCGAATGGCCGGTTGGTGCTTGCCACAAAGTGGAAAGGACATTTTAATATTGGGAACGGTTACGAGTTTTATCAGGGAGCTAGTATTGGTGGCGTTAATGGGTTAAGAGGATTTAGAAATCAACGGTTCAATGGTAAAACGGCATACTATCAAAATACGGATATACGTTTTAGCCTGCGAAAAATGAAAACGAGGATATTACCCGCCTCATTAGGTATTTTTGCTGGTTATGACTATGGTAGGGTATGGTTTCCCAATAATAGTTCTAACCGTTGGCATACCTCTTACGGTGGAGGATTTTTCTTGAATGGTTCAGATATTCTATCCGTTAACCTTGCCGTTTTTAATAGTGTAGAAGGGCCACGTTTTACCTTCGGAGTAGGTTTTGGTTTCTAAAAAATTATGGTTAGTAAATAGTGCTTCGCAATACACTTTAAGGATAGGTTTCCGTAAACGTACTTGCACGAAAAGGGATATGAATAAATGACTGGGCAAATAGGTTTGTTTAATCTGATAAAATATACTTGTACAGATTTCCTCCACGGCCGTGTGAAACCTCGTCCGCTATCAAAAGCGTAGTATCGTTTAAGAAACAAACTGATTCTAATTGGGTTCTAACACCAAGGTCTATTTCTTTTTTGACTCCTTTGGAAAAATTATCCATAGAAAAATCAGTAAATACAAAAAGCTTACCATAACTCATAGCTACAATCTTTTTTCCATCGGGAGAAATTGTAATTGCGGTAATCTGGCAGGTTTTTGAGTCCTCACAAACATCGATAGTACCAACTAGTTTAGCTGCATATTTGCCTTTTGTATCAGGTATGGTGTAAATAAGTGCTTTGCCATTGAAAGGATGAGCCCGGTTTTTAGTTACCAGATATAATTTGTTCTTAAAATGGAATAATGCTTCTACATCGTAGAATCTTTTTGATTTCTTTGGGGGGTATTTTTTTTGTTCCGGATAATAAAATTCAATTTTTTCGGCCTCGATTTTATCTCCATTTTCTGCTTCTAGATTGGATAATTTGTATACTACCAAATCCTCTCTATCGTTCTCATTATTTCCGGTATCTGCAATATAGATATTACCCAAAGTATCTTTAGCTATATCCTCCCAATCATCATTTTTGGCATTCTTCACCTTAAAGGTTTTAAGGATATTGCCATTGAAACTCACCTTGTAGATTTCATCTTTATTACCACCATCCTCTATGGCCCAAACTGTTGAGTCTTTTAAAGATACTAAACCCGAGACCTCATTTAACGACTTAGGGAAGTCAGTTATATACTGTAATTGACCAAAATTACTACAGGATACTACTAGGAGTGCGCCAAAAATGAAGAGAGATTTAGTCATCCTGATATTTTAAGGGCATAAAAATTTCGGCTTTCCATCGTAGTTCATCCCCACCCATAGTAGGGTTATTAAAGAAGAATTCTATAGGTGTCGGATCTATTTCTAATCCCTTGTTTTCAGCATAGTCTAACAAAGCATACCAAGCCCTGTCCGAAGTAATGTAGTTTCCGTTATAGACGGCCTTTAACGCTTTTTTGCCCAAAAAGGTCTTGTAGGTTATATTTTTGATCAAGGGTAGTGAATCACTTTCGATTATTGGATAACAAAAATTATAGGAAATACTATCATTTTGCGTGTTCCAATTGGTTATCTCTATGAGAGGTACTCCGTTCAATTCTATTCCGTTTTTAGCCAAAACGGAGTTTAGAAGCGGATAGTTTTCCATCATTTTAGAAGCTTTCTCGAACTGTGTACTTTTCACCGAAATACAGGCACAATAGCTAGATGCCAATTCTTCTGTGTCAGCTAGGGTAATCCTAAATCTTTCTTGGTGTTCCTGTAGCTTTTCTAAAAAATCTGTGACTGTTTTTCTGGACCGTTTCTCAAAATCCGTATCGAAAAAAGGAATCTGTAACTTATTCATAATACTATGGTCCAAGTCGGTCACATCAATTTTAATATTTGCAGTACTATCCGTAGCGGATTCTATATACCATTCGTATTGGTGGGTACTGTCCGCAAATGTAATCTTCTGGGTAAGGTGGTCCAAAGCTCCTTTCTGAACTATAGATGCTTGCCCTTCCAGTGTGCTATTCCATAACTTCAAGGTCTGGTTTATGGTTCCCGTTCTGGACTTTGTCTTTACGTTAATCCTGTAATCTTGCGGCTTTAGGAATAAGTACCATGAAAGTGCTATTGCTAAAATTATGACAAGTGTTAGAATTCCTTTTCTCATTTCTTTTGGGTTGATGCTATCGCATTATTTGTGCGCATACTAGTCTTTTTAAGCAGAAGGCTGCCTACTCTTCTACCTTGATCAACGCCAACTTCTACGGCTGCCCGGTAGTGAATTCCGCCGTACATTCGGCTAATTGCCGCTTCGTCTGCTGCTTGATTAAAGGAAGAAAAACTACGTGTAGGAAGTCCAAAAGAGACCTCTGTATCATCATCGAAAGCAAAATTATCACCAAAAATATCTGTTAGGACAATACCGGCTGCACCTGAGACCACGCTATGTCCGCTCGTATATTCAGGAAAGGGAGGTGTTTGTAGGATGGGTTGCCAGCTATCATCTATATGAAGGTTGATTAAGGTTTCAGGACGAATTAGGTTACTTCTGTATTTTTCATCCCAACAACTTATAAATGCGTCGGCTATAGCAATGGATGTTTTGGTGTAAGCGAATACCGTGTCGTCAAAATTACTATTGGTCTTTCTGCTCGCAATTTTAGTTATTCCAATCCAGTGTGCGCCTGGGGTAATTTTTTTGGTAGCGAACATTAAATGGCCGCGAGTTACCGAGACATACGGGTTGCAGTCCCAAAATTGAGCAATTTGTACTTCTTCCGAGTCGTCGCCATCAGCAGTGATTTCATTACTTATGTTATAGACTTCTATGAGTTCTTTATAGAAATCGGAATCTTTATCCATAGAAAACGTTGGTGGTGGTATCGGTTTAAACTGTGCTGCGGAATCCAAATAAAACGGACGTATTTTGTTCCAATGGGGTTCAATCCCTTCCATGTAGGCAGGTGGCGTGGGTTGCCATCTAGAAACTTCGTCTGTGTTTACGGTAAATTTAGGCATGGTCCTTGTCTGGCTATAGTTATCCTTTGACATCCACTTTTTTATATGCTCTGCAACGCTTAACCCATAGGTCTTGGAAACCTCGAATTCGTCCTCGTTAGTATTTCTCCAAAGCGTATAGAGGCTGTCTTCCAATACTTCTAACTTGGCTTCCGAAAAGATAAGTTGCTTGCTTATGTTCATATGAGCAATGATGGCTGCAAGTTCTGTGTTTACCCCTGAAACACTATCTAGTTGTGGAATTGGTTGAAAATCGTTTAATTGACCAGCTAAGGAAAGATAATCAGGATTCTTTTGGGCAATGATTTCATAAGCTGCGATATTTGGATATGCAAATATTCTGCTAGCCACAGGAGGTGAGAAAATATCATGAATCATAATTTGAGTCACTTTGTCCACCGCGGCATGCAAGTGTTCTGGCGATATTTTAATTGGCTCTTTTGGGCTATTGCATCCAATCATTAGGAAACTTCCCAGCATAAAGCTTAGTATATTTTTCATAGTATTCTTAGTTCAAGAGTTTGTAAACTTGGGCCCTGTCATTGTTCATCGTAACCAGGAGATAGGGTACTTCTTTAAGATGTATAATATTCAAGTGTCTTACGGATTTGAACATAAAATCCAATCCAATGGTATTACCTAGGCGTATCGTATCCTTATTTTTGATTAAAGCTCCCGGAAAGGAATCATACCTACCGTGATAGGGTTTAACTCCAAAATAATTACCACCCACTAAAACTTCTTGTTTTCCATCAAAATCAAAATCAAAAACCAGAAAATCTAGCAACGGGGCCGATTGAAGTGCGAAATTAAAGGGAATAAATGAAAAAGAACCATTGTTGTTCTCTAAATATCCAGATTCCAGTGTGTTAACGTTTAGAACTTCAGTTGTTTTTAGTTGTTGGCTGTCAAATATTTCATCTACTGACTTTCCAGCAAAAGAAGTATAGGAAGTAAACTTTTTTCTAAGGGAAACTAATTGTCCCGCTAGTTCGTTTAAGCCATCCAAAGGATAATATGCCCCGTTTTTGTAGGTAGCTACAATAGTTTCCGTTGCGCCATTATCATCTAAATCACCATAATACATTCGCATCGGGTTATTTTTGCTAGCGCTGAATTTTGAATTGGTTCCCCAATTCCCTAGAAGGTAGTCCATGTCCCCGTCTTGATCTATATCAAAAGCTGTGATGCTTTGCCATAATCCGTTAAGTTCAGAGGAGCCTAATGCATCAAATTCTGAAAAGGAACCCTGATCGTTTTTAAAGAACTTTGGAGACATCCATTCCCCAACGATAATTAGATCTGGGTCGCCATCGGCATCAAAATCGTCGGAAATTGCATTGGTAATTATTCCTAAAGAAGAAAATGGAGCGGATTTATCTACGGTAAAGGTGCCATTCGTGTTTTTTAGCAAGTAAGAATTGGGAAGTTTGCCATAATCTCCAGTAATGGATTGATTTCCCACGAACACGTCTAAATCGCCATCAGAATCATAGTCTACAGAAAGGAGTACCGAGGTATTTGCAAAGTTCTCAGGAAAATCCATAGGAGTAAAAATACTGTCGTTAGCAGCATAGTAGCTATCTGTTAATGGGGTCATTTTATTGAAGAAATCTGCACCACCGGAACCAATAATCAAATCGTTTCTTCCATTTTTATCAAAATCGGCCACCAAGGAGATCACATCTTCTTTGATAGAATCCTTGAGTACGTTTTTGAATTTGTTCAACACGAAAGCACTATCGGTTTGCGTAAAAATCTGTGAAGGAATGTACTTAGATCCTCCAAAAAACACATCTTCCTTTCCATCTCCATTAAGGTCGCCTACACTTGTAGCGGGACCCCTATCAGAGATTTGATATGGGATTAATTTTTGACGGTTATAGTCTGTATAAGTATCTTCTTGATGCTTAAAAGCGATGCCTAAATTGTCATCTACCTTTTCAAAAAGAGGATATTTCTTGGGATGTAGCCTATTGTAATCGAAAGGCTTGGTGTCTCCATAGTTAATTTTCAATGCTTGGTTGGTAGTTACATTCCTTAAAACTTGAAAGGTTTTGTCTGGCCAAATTACCCGGATGGAATCTATTGTTTCTTCTTGGCCATAACCAAAATGAATAATAGGTTGCGAGGAGGATTGGAATCCTCTTACGGTATATAATTCCTTGAATTGCTGGTTGCCTTTTGTAAAGGTATACACCTTGGTTCCAAGTCCAAATACATTATTTTTTTTATAGCGCAGGCTTATTTTTAGATAGTTAGCTTTATCATTGGTGCGATTTTCGAGTACAGATGGTGGAGCGTTTAGATTATTGGTAATAAGGTCCAAATCGCCATCATTATCTAAATCTCCATAGGCCGTAGCTCCAGATACCGTAATATCTTCTGGAATCCAACTACTAGACATATCCTTGAAATGTATGCTTGGCGTTCCCTTAAAAATTCTATTGGCCGCGTTACCTGTTGGCATTAGTTCCAATGCTTGCTGGTCTACCAAGTTGGTGTTGTCTATTTGGTTTTTGATTTTATCATTAGATACAAAATTGATATAATCTAAATCATTGGGCCGTTTTGGAATGCCGTTACTTATAAAGAGATCTTGTTCTCCGTCTTGGTCATAATCCCCAAAGAGTGCACTCCAACTCCAGTCTGTGGCTGCTACACCGCTTTGTAGGGCAATTTCCATAAACTTTCCGTCGGGTTGGTTCAGGTAGAGCATGTTTCGTGTAAATTGGTAATGGTAACCGTAATTTGTAGTTCTTAATTTTTGAATTTGAATATTATCATCTCCTTCTGAAGCTTTTAAAACCCGTTCGTCATCAGGTAGCATGTCCAATGAAATAAGATCGGGTAAACCATCGTGATTAATGTCGGCGACATCATTACCCATGGAGAATCTTGACGTATGTCCGAACTGATCGCGTAACGATTCTGTAAACGTACCGTTACCATTGTTGAGGTAATAGTAATCATCTTCATGAAAATCATTCCCTATAAAAAGATCTGGATAACCATCCTGATTAAAATCAGAAACGGCGATGCCTAAACCATATCCGTTAATACCGCCAAAAATACCAGCTTCCTCGCTCACATCCGTAAAACTGCCATTGTCATTTCGAAGTAATTTATCCCCAGTTTCGTAACTTCTTTGGTACCTCAAATCTACTTTTCCAAAAGATTCTTGGGTGTGAACCGCATGGTTCAGTAGATAGATGTCTAAGTCACCATCCAGATCATAATCTAAAAATGCGGCATTTGAACTGTAAGATTCAAAATCTACTCCGTAGTCAGCCGCTTTTTCCTTAAAAGTGCCGTCTCCTTGATTAATAAATAGCTCGTTATGTCCATTGAAGCCGTTGAGTCCTACAACAGCACACACATATATATCTAATAAACCATCTCCATTGACATCGCCCATAACGCTGCCTGTATTCCAACTGCTATTTCCTTTAACGCCAGCTTTTTCCGTAATATCCTCAAATACTAAATTCCCTTTATTAAGATATAGGGTATTGGATACTTGATTTCCCGAAAGGAAGATGTCTGGAAGTTCGTCATTGTTGATATCCCCAACAGCGACACCACCACCATTGTAAAAGTATAAATAGTCTAAAATGTTCAAGTCGTCCGATTCGTTTAGGTCGTTGGAAAACGAGATTCCCGTTTCCTCAGCCGTTCGTTTTTGAAATACGTCGCCCTTGTTTTTGTCACAACCTAAAATCAAAGTAAGCAATAACAGCCCTATCAGTTTACTTTTCATTTACCTCGTAAATTTTAGGTTGTTCGTTGTTGATAGCAGCAACTAGGAAGGATGCTCCATTCTGGTCCTTGAATACCTGTAGATGTTTAACTTCGTTTCTAATAAAAAAACCAGTTTTGTCATAATTCTGCCATTCAAACCCAAGTTTTCCGTCACCTAAGAGGACGTTGCCGTAATTAGCATCTAATCTGGAATATTGGGGTTTGAACTCAAAATCATTTCCCGCCATGATTAAATCGGTATGTCCGTCGTTGTTTACGTCCGTGCATACAATACCACAGATACAGGAAAATTGTACTTGTGGAGGGAGTTTTTTAATCGAGAATTTGCCATCGCCATCATTAATAGCGATAATTGATTCTGATATTGAAGACTTACGAACGATTGTATTGGAAATTACCTCTGCCGAAAACAATTCGTCTATTGTTTTTTTAGCATAGACCGATGCTTTTAGGTTTTCCTTTTTCAAGGCCAATATCTGTGAAGTGAGTTCCTTTTTTTGATGTAAGGGGTAATCGCCGTTATCATAGTTTTGGGTAACGATTTGTTCAATTGTGCCATCCTTACCAAAATCATTTACCCATAATTTCATTGGCTGATTTTCCTTAGGTCTATAGTGTAGGTTGCTACCGGAGTTTCCTAGGATAAGATCCTCATCACCGTCGTTGTCTAAATCCTTATATTGTAGTGCACCCCACCAGCCGTGCAGGCTGTCCAATTGAGTTTCTAGCTTGCTTAATCTTCGTCCAGAGTTTTTAAATATTTTGGGTGTTCCCCAATCAGAAACTGTAACCAGGTCTTTCTTTTTGTCGCCATCCATATCTACCCATTTGGCATCGGTGACCATCCCGGCATCTTTGAGGTCATAGGCCGAACGCTCCGAAACATCGGAGAAAGTACCGTCTCCATTGTTGCGGATTAAAAGGTGGTTTGGGTCAACACCATAGGTTCCTACTACACTTCTAGAACCTATGAAGAGATCAATGTTTCCGTCACTATCAAAATCATGGGGCGCAATGACCGAAACATTTTTGTTTGTCGCCGGAAGTTTTATGGGAGACTTAGAAAAATTCCCTTTCCCATTGTTTACGTAAAGTCTCGCACCGTAGGTAGTTTCCATTCCTATTTCATTACCTCCGCTACCCACTACTAAATCTAGGTCCCCATCGGCATCCATATCAAAAAATGCTGCGGTAGTATCCTCAAATGAAGCGTCGGCATTAAAAAAGTTTGTAATAGGTTTTCCCAAGTTACCTTTCCCTTTATGCAAGTAAAGGGCGGCAGGTTGTCCTTTGGCACCACCTATGAAAATATCTTCGTTACCGTCTCCGTTTACATCACCAACTGCCATAGCCGGACCTTCTTGTGCCAACGAATGGTAGATAAGTCCTTCGTTGTTAAAATCGTTATAGTTATTTTCGGTGTGGGTCAAAAATGTGTTGTTGGGTAGTTCTTTTAGTAATGGGCTTGTGTTCTTTGTTTTTGGTAAAGAATATTTTTCGGTTGTATTGGATCGGTCAAATAGTATGGTCTGGTTTACCTTAACATCTACTAGTTTTTCTGTAGCGTCATCTGGCCAAATCACACGTATAGAGTCGATTTTTTGTTCTTTACCAAGCCCTATGGTCATCGGGTATTCTACAGAGGACTGAAACCCTCTGGAAGGCTGTAAGGTTTGATTGATTATTTGGTTGTTAAAATACACCTTGGCTACGGTACCAATACCAAAACGGTTACCATCTGCTCCTTTAAAATTTAGTTTTATATAATTATGCTGTCTTTTTCTTTCAGTATTGTTTCGGTATACAAAAGAGGGCATGTTCACATTGTTTACCACTAAATCTAGGTCACCATCATTGTCCAAATCTCCATATGCAGCACCGTTAGACATGGACGGTAGTTCAAAACCCCATTCTGAGTTGACTTTAGAAAAGGTAATGTCGCCATTGTTCCGATAGGCATAATTTGGTAAAGGACTTATAGGCATTTTACTTATGATGGAGTCGATAGATTCCTTTCTTCCTGTCAAAGCCATTTTTTGAATGATTTCGTTGGCAAAGAAATCAACAAAATCTAGATCGGTAAGATCGTGGTTTATACCGTTGGTTATAAAGATATCTTTTAAGCCATCATTATCCATATCAAATAATAGTCCAGACCAGCTCCAGTCTGTAGCCTCAACACCACTATAATAGGCTACCTCAGAGAAGGAACCGTTGCCATTGTTTAGTTGTAGGGTATTCTGGATGTATTGTTGATGAAAGTCTTTACTTTGCTTCAACTTAAAGACATCGTAGCCCTCAAATTCCATGACTGATTTTACACGCTGGTCCGGTTCGGGTAGCATGTCCGTAATGAAAATATCGGCATGACCATCATTGTTGATGTCCGCTATATCTATTCCCATCGCAGAAAGACTCAAATGATTGGTCCATTTTGTAATTTCTTCGCTAAAGGTTCCATCTTGCTTGTTGATGTAGAGGTAATCTCGTTCGTAAAAATCGTTTGAAACGTAAATGTCTGGGTACAGGTCGTTATTAATATCAATAACCATAACGCCTAATCCAAAACCGATTAAGCTCCCGTAGATTCCTGATGCCTCGCTAACATCTACAAATTTACCGTTGTCGTTTCTTAAAAGCATATCCCCAACGCCCCGGAATATTTCGGGTACGCGTTCCCAATCCTGCGCTCTTACTTCGCGTTGTTCAGCGTAACCCAAACTACTTACTGGGATGTTACTGTTATTAAGAATGTAGGCGTCCAAATCGCCATCCTTGTCATAATCAAAGAAAGAGGCGTGTGTAGAAAATCCTGTTTTAGCCAAGTTGAAATCAGCAGCGCGCTCCGTAAAGGTGCCGTCACCATTATTAATGTAAAGGTCATTATCATGGTTATTCCCCTTCATGTTTCCCGCATTACTCACATAGATATCTAAAAGGCCATCATTGTCTATGTCTGCCATAACCACCCCTGTAGACCATGGCTTGTTACCTATAATACCCGCAGTTTCGGAAATATCATCGAATTTCAGGTTTCCTTTGTTAAGAAAAAGTCTATTTGGCACCTTGTTCCCAGTTAAAAATACATCCGTAAGTCCGTCATTATTAATATCACCAAGTGCAACACCACCGCCATTGTAAAAATTACGGTATTTAAAAATGTTGAAATCTTTCTTGTTTTCAATGCTATTGAGGAAAGATATGCCAGTTTCTTCGGGCGATAACAAGGTAAATAAAGGATCCTCGTTGGTCTCCGCAGTTACCAATTCGGTTTTAGTAGTTTCCGTACAGGAAATCATTAAAACTAACAAAGCAATGAGTACCACCGATGGTTTATATAGATTGTTCATTATCATTTTTTACGCACTTTTGGAATAAAAAGTAAGCTATCGTTGTTTCTGCTAACTAGATACCCTTTGGTGTCTTTTATATTGATGTTTTTTATAGTCCTGGCCGCTCCTGGAACGCCTAAGTATTCATGAGTGGCTTGGGTAAATGGGTGTTTTATAGATGGATGCAAAATTATACCATGCGAGGCGTCCATCCTACCTAGTTGAGTGCTAATTTCATAGTTGTTCCCTATTAAGATAATTTTGGTCGCTTCTTTATCAGTTTCGGTTAATATATCCTCTACATTGGAAACTTGGGCAATGTTAGGCAGGGGTATTTTTCTGAAGTTCCCGTCTCCAAGATTTTCGAAATAACAGCTTGCCAGTTCAAAAACTTTTTTTTGTTTACCGTTTTTAAGTTTCGCCTTAGGAAATAGCTCGTCTATGGAAGCCTTAGCAAAACTAGAGTAAGACAGAAATTCCTTGTTCAGCGAAGGTATTTGTTTGGTCAGCTCGTCTTTAGAGGCTAAAACCGTTTCTGTACCCTTATGAAAATAGGTAACAATGGTTTCTGTACTTCCATTGTCGTCAATATCTGCTTTATAAACCGTCATAGGTTCTTCTGTGGTCGCATTTAGCTTGCTGTTCAATCCCCAATTGCCAGCTATAATATCCAGATCACCATCGTTATCTAAATCTGCTGCTTCTAAGGTGTTCCATAGCCCGTTGGAATTTTCTAGTCCTCCACTTTTCACCCGAGATAGAGATGTTCCACTATTCATAAATACAGTAAGGGGCATCCAATGGCCAGCGAACAGTAGGTCTTTAAAACCGTTTCCGTCTAAATCTTGGATTAAAACATCGGTTACGTTTCCTAAATTGTTAAGTTCAGGGGCGTAGGTATCGGTTATCTCTATAAATATTCCGTTACCGTTATTTTCAAAAAGGTACTGCTTTGGTGTGACGCCAAATTCCCATGGTACAGCATTGGATGTGATTACAATATCTAAATCCCCATCATTTTCCATATCCCAGGCCTTTACCTTGGAAGCATTGATGTTAAAGTTTTTGAACTGTATCGTGTCTCTCTGAAAAACACCATTTTTGTTTAGATATAATCTGGGATAGAGACTTTTACCTTCTTTAAATTCGTTTCCGCCGCTAACGATAATAAGGTCAGGATAGGAATCATTATTGGCATCAAAAAAAATTTGGGATACATCCTCGTTTACCTTGTCTTTTTGGAACAATTCCGATTGTTGAGGTGTAAAAATTCCGTGTTTATCTTGTGTAAACAATTGGCCACTCTGCTGCTTAGCACCACCAACAAATACATCTTCTAATCCATCACCATTAACATCCGAAACGGATACTGAAGGACCTTTGTTGGTGTTAGCAAATGGGACTAAAGGATCTCTGTAAAATTCAACTGAATTTCCGTCCTTGTGTACAAAGGAGAATAGATTTCTATTATATAGTTTAGTAGTTGAGTTGTTTTGTTTTTTTAGAGAGTCCTTAGCTTCATCAATGTCCAGGGATACCAATTGATTTGTAGGGATATTTCTTTTTGTTTGTTTTGCTCCGTTGGGCCATATTACTTTTAGGGAGTCTAGGATTGTAGTCTCTCCAAGTCCAATATGAATGCTAGGAGATACGGAAGATAGATAGCCTTGTGTGGTATAGTTTTCATAGGTTTGTATCTTGCCGTTCGTATAGGTGGAAATTTTTGCACCAATCCCCATTTTGTTATTTTTAGAACCTTTAAATTGTAGTTTTAGATAGTTGTTTTTGCCTAGTTCATTGGAGTGGTTTTCCAAGATAAAGGCGTTTTCATTTACATTGTTTATGACTAAATCTAGATCTCCATCATTGTCTAGATCGGCATATACGCTACCATTGCTGAAGGAATTTTCTAAACTTGCCCAAGTATCTGAAACATCTTCAAAGGTCAAATCACCTTTATTTTTAAAAATATAGTTGCTTACTTTCTTTTCTGGAATTTTAGCGATGAACTTCATTTCCTGCTCATCCATGCCATTACCAAGGTTTTTCTGAATATTATCATTGGCGATAAAGTTGATAAAATCCATATCATTGGTAGCTCCTTTTATTCCGTTGGAAATGAAGGCGTCCTTAAACCCGTCATTATCAAAATCTGCTAAGAGTACCCCCCAAGACCATTCAGTTGCCGAAATATTAGCTAGGTTTCCTATCTCGCTAAATGTCTGGTTACCAAGATTAAGGTGTAAGGTGTTTTGCATGAATTGAGGTCTGTACCCATTTTTCAGATAATTTTGGTAGGTAGGGTAGCTGTATTCTGTTCCAGCGGATTTATAGGTTTCAAGATTTTCTGGTAACATATCTAGAGAGAAAATATCTGTAAGACCGTCATTGTTATAGTCGGCTACAGCATTCCCCATAGAAAAGTGTGTTGTATGCCCAAGGGTATTAGGATCTGTAGATATAAGTTCAGTAAATGTTTTGTCTCCGTTGTTTATATAGAGATAATCGTTTTCAAAAAAGTCATTGCCAATATAGATATCAGGTAAGTTGTCATTATTCACATCGCTTACAGACAATCCTAAACCATATCCAATTTTACCTTGGAAAATACCACTTTGGGCCGAAACGTCGATAAAATATCCCTCTACATTTTCATACAGTCGATCACCGCTCAATGCATTGGGAATTAGGCGTTGGGTCCCTTTACCGTAGTTAAGGTTGGGATGCACGGAATGGTTGAGCAGAAACATATCCAGATCACCATCTTGGTCATAATCGAAAAAGGTACTTTGTGTAGCCAGTCCCGAAAAATCCAATCCATACTGTTTAGCTTCTTCTTTAAAGTTAGGAATGCCATTGACAATACCCTGGTTAATATACAATAGGTTATGTCCAATAAGGTTTTGATAGCCAGAAGCCTTACAGATATACATATCCAATAGTCCGTCATTGTTTATATCAACTACAGTTACGCCGGTGGTCCACCCTTTGGAGTTTTCTATTCCAGTCTCTTTATCTATTTTTTTAAAGCTGAGCGCACCTTGGTTAAGGTAGAAACCGTCATTACCTTCGTTTGCCGTAAAATACAAATCTTCTAATCCGTCGTTGTTGAAATCAGCAGAAGCCACACCAGCTCCATTGTAGTAGTATATATAGTTGAGAATGTTTAGCTCTGGTGCTGAGTTAAGTAGATTTTTGAAAACCACATTACTTTGTTCTACAGATACTTGTGTAAAAAGTTTTTGTTCTTTTTCTTTACAAGAAACGAGGAGTATTGCAATACTTAAAACTATTCTGTTTATAGTTCCCATGAAGGCACTTAAGGAGGGTTGTAAGGTAATTAGAAACGCTTGGATACTATTCTAAAGACCTGTTATAAAGATGTTAATTTTAAATGCTATCTGTTGTAAAAAACAAAGCAAGCATTCGTTTTAAGGTAGTTTTTATCCATCAATTTTTAAGTAATCTTGGGAGGGGTTGAATTAATTAATAAAAAAAGGCCACCCAGTTAAGGGCAGCCTTTGTAAATAGTTAATTATACGTATTAGTATCCTGGGTTTTGTACTAAATTAGGATTTGCTAATAACTGAGCTGGTGGAATTGGATATAAATTATATTTATCATTATTAATAGATCCTGCTTCCTTGAACAACCAATCTTTGCCAAATTGGCCAAAACGTATTAAATCGTTTCTTCTCCAGATTTCAGCATAAAGTTCACGTCCTCTTTCGTCTATAAGGTCTTGTTCTGTCGCTGCTCCTAATGGGGTAGCGTTTCTAATAGTTCTAAGGGCGTTCACCATCGTAGTTGGGTTTCCACCGCTACGCAACATAGCTTCCGCTTTCATAAGGTGGGCATCTGCATATCGAAAAATGATTTGGTGGTTTACCTGACCATTTTCGCTAAAACGTGGGTTGTACTTCATTACACGTATACCGGTAGTTTCGTCGTTGTTGATGAAACTAGAAGCTCCACTAGCATCTTCGAAATCTCTTTTAAAAGTTAAAGGAGCTCCTTGTCTGTCTTGCAGTGCAGTACCATCAAGCGCGTATTGTTGGTTTACTAAGAATCCGTTTCCAACGTTTGAGCCATCTTCTTTACCACCGTTGTCAGCAGTACCTTCTCTTCCTGTAAATGGAAGACCTTCTGTTGGAACACCACCTCTACGTTCTTCTTGACCGTTTAAAGCTGTAACACCGTCAACGTCGTAATTGTTGAATTCAGCGTCTCCTTCAAACAAATCATAATACTCAGCTAGAGTACTAAAACCGTTCCAGCCACCACCACTCTGTCCCGTAGAGTTATAGTGTAAGCCGTTGAATATACGGTTTCCTGAAGAAGATTTTAAAGACCAGATAGTTTCGTTATCCGCTTCTGCACGGAATAAATCAAAGTATCCAGCTTGCAGTGCATAACCCTCTGCTGCAATGTCATCTACTAAAGCGATAACTTGAGCCATGTCCGCAGCTTCTGGTGTGCTACCTAAGTACACATGCTTATTTAAAAGTACTTTGGCCTTAAGGTGTTTTGCGGCTGCTACGCTTGCTCTACCATTAGCGTCTCCGCTACCAGCGGTTACGCTAGGTAGATTGCTGATTGCTGCATCCAAATCTGCGATGATAAAATCAACCGCTACTTGTCCAGCTATTATTTCAGGTAAAGTAGAGGAAGGTAGAGTTACATCTCTAAAAGGAATCTGTCCGTACATATCCAATATAATCCACATACTAAAAGCACGTACAAAACTTGCTTCTCCTATGTCCGTTGCCGAAGGGTTACTTCGTGGGTCTAATACCTGTGAGGCCAACAACTGGTTTCCGTTGTATTGGTTAAAACAAGTAATGATAAATGGGTGCTGTCCAGTCCATGAGTGGCTGTGTAATACTCTCCATTGGCCATTATCTCCCCAGTCTGTTCCACGTGTAGGTACCAAAGCAGCATCTGCAGTTACTTCACTAAGAGCAAACAGATTTGCCTGATCGCCGATTTGTCCATTTAAACGATTGTACAACTCATCTACGGTAGAGGATGCATCTGCAAGTCCTTGGAAACCATCTGTTATAATGGAATCCGTTTCTTCAATTTCTAAATCGGTACAGGAAGACAACCCTATCACTGATATGGCTGTTAGTACAAAAATTTTCAAGTTACTTCTTTTCATGATTTTCAATTTTTTTTATTAAAACGATGCGTTTAATCCTAGAGTGAACGTTCTTGGATTAGGGTAAGCGGCATAATCTATACCTCTTGACGGAACTCCAGAATCTAAAGTTCCAGTAGCGGAAGTCACCTCAGGATCTAAGCCGCTATAATCAGTTATTAAAAACAAGTTTTGTCCAGTTAAAGAGAAACGAAGTGTTTTTAATACGCCTTCACCGCTCACAGGAACGTTATAACCAACGCTCATGTTTTGGAAACGTACAAAATCTCCTTTTTCTAAGAAACGTGTGGAAACATCTGCTGATGCTCCTGGTGCTTCACCGCTGGTAACCACATTTTGTGTAACATTTCTAGAGCTACTAATTGATCCAGCATTAAAATAGGCGTTAGCTGTGTTGTTATAAACAGAGAAACCAAACTGGCCTGAGAAAAAAGCAGAGGCATCAAAATTCTTTACCCTAAGGTTCAAACTAAGCCCAGATGTAACGTCTGGTAAGCCATCTTCGTCTACAAATGTTCTATCCGCTGATGGGTCACCCACACCATTTCCGTCTATATCTCTATAGGTAGGGAAACCTGCTGAATCATAGCCTTCGAAAATTGGCATGTAGTAAGAGAAAAGAGACACGCCTGACGCAAAACGTTGCGCAAATGCTCCGGATAAACCTTGACCGTTTATTGCTCCAGTATCTATAATACCCGCAAAATCTTGTATTTCGTTACTGTTGTACGCAATATTAAAGTCTGCTGAAAATGTAATATCATCCTTACGGATAAAATCATAAGATAAACCTAGTTCAACCCCTTGGTTAAGGATAGTAGCATCTACATTCCCAAATTGGAATGGATCTACTGCCGGAGCTGCCGGAGGTGTTTGTAACAAAAGATCAGTAGTTTCTGTGCGGTATACATCTAAGCTACCACTAAAACGATCATTGTTAAAACCAAAATCCAAACCAACGTTAAAGTTTAAGGATTCCTCCCACTTTAAATCGGGGACATCAGTAGCTACAATAGCAAGTCCGTTCTGGTTTATTTCAAGGTTACCATTTTGTATTTGATCCCTTCCTAAACCGCTAAAACGTTGTCTCGCTACAAAGTTACCATATCCAAGACCATCTTGGTTACCTGTAATACCGGCACTCAAACGTAATTTTAAGGTAGAAACGTTCTCTCCTACAAAATCCTCTTCGTTAAGTTTCCAAGCAAAAGCACCAGAAGGGAAATAACCATACTGGTTCTCCGGTCCAAAACGGGAAGAGCCATCCGCTCTAATTGTACCTGTGAAAATATATTTATTGTTGATGGAGTAGTTGGCACGCGCAAAGAAAGATTGCAACTCGTCCGTGTTATCAAATTGATCAAATGTTACTGCCTCCACTGGCTTGGCAATCGTAGAAGCAACAGGGTCTCCTGCTACCACATTTGGGAATAAACGATTTACATTATATCCATTGGTTCTGGAATCATAGTAGAATTGTTGAAAGGATCCGTTAATATCACCCTGTGCACCATTCACTACACGTCTCAAATCAGAACCCATTCCGTTAAGTTCTCCTGTTCCAAAACCTTTAGCGTTGCTAAAAAATCCACTTGAGTTAAAATCTTGGTAAGCGAAACCAACCAAAACATCAAGATTGGAATTCTCAAACTCTTTGTTATAATTTACGGTAGCTTCCAAAGTTTTGTTGTCCCGTGTAAGTCCGTTATAAGCACCGAAACCAAAACCTTCAGCATCTGCTACGTTCTGAATATTTCTAGAAGTAACCGATGTATTCTCTCCTTCAGAATAATCCCAACCAGCATTTACTTTAGCAGAAATTTGAGATGTAAATTTATACTCCAAAGACGCATTAATTAAATAACGATCGGTATTGGTAATGTTCTGTGTGTTTTGTAATAAGTTTAAAGGATTTAAATTTAAACCGCCTGCATCAAAGTTAGCGTTGGCTGGCCATGTAGGGTTGGCTGAATAAGCAGCACCCAATAAATCTCCACTCGCTCCAGCAGTACCAGCTAAAGGTGCTGTCTGGTCATTGATTCTGGAAATAGAAGTCTGTACGCCTAAAATAAGTTTATCATCTAAAAAACGATGGTTAAGGTTTAGTCTACCTGTTATTCTTTCCAAGTCGGTTTTTTCAACAATACCAAATTGTTTGCCATAACCAAAAGTAGCCCTGATATTTCCTTTTCCATAATTTTTGGAATAGGAAAGGTTTTGGTTTTGTGAAGCTGTTGTTCTAAGTACTTGGTCTTGCCAATCAGTGTCGGCACCAAAATCAACAGCACTGGCATCTCCACCATATTGTGTAATCGCACTTAGGTATTCCCTACGATTCAATAAGTCAAAGTCATTTGCTGGTGTAGCAACACTTAAGGTAGAACTAAATTCTAACACACCTTCGCCGCCTGTCTTACCACTTTTCGTGGTAATAATTACTACCCCGTTAGCACCTCTTGATCCGTATATTGCGGTTGCAGAGGCATCTTTTAGAATACTCATGCTCTCAATATCTTGAGGATTTAAAAAGTTTAATGGGTTTTTAACTGCAGTGCCACCAAATCCTGTATCACCACTTGGGGCAGTATCACCACCGGAAAGCGGTATACCATCCACAACAAAAAGAGGACTGTTGTTCGCACGTACTGAATTGGAACCCCTAATGTTTATTTGAATTCCTGCACCAGGCTCGCCACTTGTTTGTTGTATGTTAACACCAGCGGTCTTACCTTGGATTAATTGTTCTGGAGAGGCTATCACACCACCGTTAAAATCTTTTGCGGAAACTGAGGTAACAGAACCGGTAGCATCTTTAACGGTTGTTGTACCGTAACCGATTATAACTACTTCTTCTAAAGCTTCTGCATCCTCTTCTAAAGTAAAGTTGATACTAGCTCGTCCGTTTACTGCAACTTCCGTTGTCGTATACCCTATATAGCTAACAACTAATATAGCGTCACTTCCAACAGATATGGTATAGTTACCGTCAAAATCTGTTTGTGTGCCGTTTGTAGTCCCTTTTTCAATGACACTGGCACCTGGTAAGGGGCCGGTTGCATCCGAAACCATTCCGGTCACTTCCTGCGCTTGTACTACACTAAAGGACAAAAAGGCCCCTAGTATGATCAAGCTTTTAAGTAGCGTAATCTTCATAAATAGTTAATTTTAAGTTGAGTTAATTAAATTTCAATAGTTAAACATATGCAAAATTGTTGTTAAAACCCTGTAATTACAGGAATTGAAAACAACGAAACCGTTTTCGTGTTGATAACTTTTATATATTGAGAGTATGATAATTGTGTTCAGGTAATATTATGGCATCCATAATTAAAAAGCTTTCAAAATATTGAATTCAAATATTTTTCAAATATACTAATTTTATTTTTTCTTTAAATTTAAGTTAATTTCTCCTTTTTTAACCATTATCAAAAATTACAAGGATTATTGTTTTATTTAAGTTTTAAGTACTTACATTCACTTTCTTGTTAATTGTACTCATCCAAAACTTCTGTCTTGAGAAGAAAAATTACTTTAAAGCATATTGCCAGGGAATTAGAAGTTTCTATTTCTACGGTTTCTAAGGCACTAAAGAATAGCCATGAAATAAGTAGGGACACAAAAGACAAAATTCAGGCTTTTGCAAAACTCTATAATTATAAGCCTAACAATATAGCTGTAAGTCTTAAGAATAAAAGGACAAAGAATATAGGGGTGATTATTCCAGACATTGTTCACCATTTCTTCACCACGGTTTTTAGGGGTATTGAGAAGTACGCCAATGCCCATGGTTATAATGTTATTGTTTGTGTATCTGACGAATCGTTTGATCGTGAAGTCATTAACATGGAGATGCTAGCTAATGGAAGTATAGATGGTTTTATAATGGCATTGGCAGGCGAGACGCAATTAAAGAATGATTTCAATCACCTTAAGGAGGTTACAGAACAGGGAATTCCCTTGGTGCTCTTTGATCGGGTTTCAGATGAAATTAGATGTGATAAGGTTGTACTCAACGACACCCAAATTGCTTATGAGGCTACCATGAGTTTGATTGCAGATAAAAGGCATAGAATAGCACTGTTGACCACTGATAATTTTTTTAGCGTTAGTAATAGCAGGGAGGAAGGCTATAAAAAAGCCTTAGAAGAAAGCGGTATCCCCGTAGACGAAAAATTGATTTTACGACTTCCTTATGACGAGGATATAGATGGAATAGAGCCATTTCTAAGGGAAAACAGCATGGATGCCGTGCTGTCTGTAAACGAGATATTCGCAGTTCACTTTATGAGCCTTGCCCAGCGCATGGGTTTTAGAATACCCGTTGATATAGCTATTATAGGCTTCACTGATGGGATTCTTTCAAAATATGCCGTCCCAAGCTTAACTACGGTGGCCCAACATGGCGATAAGATGGGTGAGTTGGCGGCTAAGCTACTCATAGAAAAAATAGAATCTGATATTGAGGAAGACGAAGAAGTTTTTGTTACTGAAGTGATAAAAGCTACCATCATCAAAAGGGAATCAACTACTAATTAATTTTTTAGGATAGAAATGCAGAAAGTTGGATTTATTTTCGATTTGGACGGTGTTATCGTGGATACCGCTAAATATCATTTTTTGGCTTGGAAAAAGCTAGCCAATGAACTAGGTTTTGAATTTACAGAAGAGCAGAACGAGCTTTTTAAAGGGGTAAGTCGAAAACGATGTTTGGAGATTTTGTTGGATATAGGAGGTATTACGGCAACTCAAGCACAGTTTGATGCCTGGATGGTAGACAAGAATGTAGATTATTTGGAATATATAGAAAACATGGATGCCTCTGAAATCTTGCCTGATGTTCCTAGGGTACTTGACTATTTGAAAGAAAAGAATATTCCTATTGCACTAGGTTCTGCAAGTAAGAACGCTAGGCCTATTTTGGAAAAAGTAGGTTTATTATCTTATTTTGATAGTATAGTGGATGGTAACAGTGTTACCAAAGCCAAGCCAGATCCTGAGGTTTTCCTGATTGCGGCGGCTAACTTGGGGCAGAAACCTACGGATTGTATTGTTTTTGAAGACGCAGTAGCAGGGGTGCAAGCTGCTAACGCGGCAGGCATGGTCAGTATTGGGATTGGAGATAAGCAAATTCTTTCCGAGGCTGGTTATAATTTTAGGGATTTTACGGAAATGGATGAGAATTTTATAAAAGGCTTATTGCGCTAACGGTTTAAGCTATAATTTTCCGTGATGCACTAAAGCTATTTTTTGCAATACTATATATAAGGTTAGTACGTATGAATCAAGATTATATAAAAGCGGACAAGTGGTCCATCATAGAAGAGGGTTTTGACAAGGATAGCGTAAAATCATCTGAAAGTCTATTTAGTCTAGGTAACGGTGCCATGGGGCAACGTGCCAATTTCGAGGAAACCTATTCAGGAAAAACCTTTCAAGGTAGTTATATTGCCGGAGTCTACTATCCAGATAAAACACGAGTTGGATGGTGGAAAAATGGATATCCAGAATACTTTGCGAAGGTGTTGAACGCACCAAACTGGATTGGAATACAGGTGTTTGTAAACGGAGAGGAACTAGATTTAGCAACTTGTAAAAAGGTGTCTAATTTTCGAAGGGAATTAAATATGCAAGAAGGCTGGTATAAAAGGTCCTTTGTCGCAACGCTAACTAATGGATTGGAGGTCCAAGCAGAAATACTACGTTTCCTCAGTCTAGATATGGACGAATTGGGTGCTATCGTTTATGATATTAACGTAATCAATTCAGATGCTGAGGTCAGTTTTACGCCCTATTTAGATAGTGGAATTACTAACGAAGACAGTAACTGGGACGATAAATTTTGGAATACCACTAAGGTGTCGGCTTCTAGTGATAGGGCATTTATTGAGGCCCATACGATGAAGACCAATTTTGAGACCTGTACCTATATGCAGGCGTATGTTGATTATGACGGTCAACGTGTATCAGGAACTAAAGATTCCGAAACTGAAACCACCATTTCCTTCAAGTTTTCAAAAAAAGTAACTGCGGGGCAAACCATATCGTTGACAAAATTTGGGGGTTATACTGTGTCTCGTAACCATACTTCGGGTCAATTGGTAAAAGTGGCAAACGCCGTTTTGGATACCGCTGTGGATTTGGGTTTTGATGGGTTATTGGAAAAACAGAAAAATGCTTGGTCCAAAATTTGGGAAATGAGCGATATCGTGGTTGAAGGAGATGTTAAGGCACAACAAGGGATACGTTTTAATATTTTCCAATTGAACCAAACTTATTTAGGAACGGATTCTAGGTTGAATATTGGTCCCAAAGGATTTACGGGAGAAAAGTACGGAGGAAGTACCTATTGGGATACCGAAGCCTACTGCCTTCCGTTTTACATGGCTACTAAGGACAATACCGTAGCAAGAAAGCTATTAAAATATCGCTATAACCACTTGGAAAAAGCCATAGAAAATGCTAAAAAATTAGGCTTCTCTAACGGCGCAGCGCTATATCCCATGGTCACCATGAACGGTGAAGAATGTCATAATGAATGGGAAATTACCTTTGAAGAAATCCATAGGAACGGTGCTATAGCTTTTGCTATCTATAATTATTATAGATATACGGGAGATTACAGCTATATTCCAGAAATGGGACTTGAAGTGCTTATTGGTATTTCAAGGTTTTGGCACCAACGCGTTAATTTTTCTGAAGAAAAAGGTAAGTATGTGATGTTGGGTGTTACCGGTCCTAATGAGTACGAAAATAATGTAAATAACAACTGGTACACTAACTATCTAGCTAAATGGTGTATTGGTTACACTTTAGAACAATTAGGAAAGGTAAAGGATGGGTACCAAGACGACTATGGGCGTATTATAGGGAAAACGAAGTTGACCAGCCAAGAATGTGAACTATGGAAAAATGCAGCGGACAACCTCTATTTTCCGTTTTCTGAAAAACGTCAAGTATACTTGCAACAAGACGGGTTTTTGGATAAGGAAATGATTAAAGTTGCGGATTTACCAAAATCTGACAGGCCTATCAATCAAAAATGGAGTTGGGACCGGATTTTACGTTCTCCTTATATTAAGCAGGCAGATGTGTTACAGGGTTTTTATCTGTTTGAAGACCATTTTTCTAAGGAAGAGTTGGAACGGCATTTTGATTTTTACGAGCCTTTTACAGTTCATGAATCTTCCCTTTCGCCTTGCGTGCATAGTATACAGGCCGCAAAATTGGGTAGGATGGAACAAGCCTACACTTTTTACTTACGTACCTCCAGATTAGATTTGGATGACTACAATAAAGAGGTAGAGGAAGGACTTCATATCACCTCTATGGCAGGTACTTGGATGAGTATAGTAGAAGGTTTTGGAGGAATGCGCGTAGTAGACGATAAATTATCCTTTATCCCTCAAATACCATCGCAATGGCAAGCTTATTCCTTTAAGGTTAATTTTAGGAATAGGATTATAAAGGTTATCGTTACTTCAGAAAAATCAAGTTTTGAACTAACTGGAACCAAGGAAATGTCCATACGTGTAAACGGGAAACGTGTAACACTGTCCCCTGGAAAGATAATAACGGTTTAAAACGTAACAGACAATGATGCGGAATGCATTTATTTTCTTCTTTTGCTTTGTAGCATTTATGAGTTTTTCTTGTGAACAGAAGATTAAAAAACCCGTAAGCAAGACTATGACGAAAGAAAGAAAAATTGTAGTATACCAAGTGTTTACCCGACTTTTTGGAAATACGAATACGATCAATAAACCTTGGGGCACCATTGAAGAAAATGGAATAGGTAAATTTGCTGATTTCACTAGTGATGCTCTAAAAGCAATCAATGATCTCGGGGTTACACATGTTTGGTATACCGGCGTACCGCACCATGCAGTCATTAACGATTATACCCGTTTTAAAATTTCAAATGATGACCCGGATGTTGTAAAAGGTAGGGCAGGTTCGCCCTATGCGGTAAAGGATTACTACAACGTAAACCCTGATCTTGCCTTAAATCCGGAGAATAGATTGGAGGAGTTCAAGGCCTTAATCAAAAGAACGCATGCACAAGGAATGAAGGTTATAATTGATATTGTGCCTAATCATGTAGCGCGGGGTTATGAGGGACTGACCAATCCTGAAGGGGTATCAGATTTTGGGGCAAACGATGATAGTACGATTGCCTACCACAAAAACAATAATTTCTACTATATCCCTGAAAGTTCTTTTAAGGTTCCCGAGTGGCGTGATGGATATTTACCATTGGGAGGCGAGCAAAATAATTTATCGGATGCAAAGTTTGCCGAAGTCCCGGCAAAATGGACAGGAAACGGTTCCAGAATGGCTCAGCCAGATATGGACGATTGGTATGAAACCGTTAAGATAAATTATGGTGTGCGTCCAGATGGTACGTTAGATTTTGATCTGCTTCCACAGACCTATGCTGAAAAGGACGTTAAGGACCACTTTAATTTTTGGAAAGACAAAGTGGTGCCAGATTCTTGGAAAAAATTTAAAGATATAGCCTTGTATTGGATGGAATTTGGCGTGGACGGCTTTCGCTATGATATGGCTGAAATGGTTCCTGTAGAGTTTTGGAGTTATATGAACTCTACCATCAAAATGAAAAATCCAGATGCATTTTTACTTGCGGAGGTGTATAATCCTGATTTGTACAGAGAGTATATTCACAAGGGGAAAATGGATTACTTATATGATAAGGTAGAGTTGTATGATAGTATAAAACATATTATGAAAGGCTATGGATGGACGGACCATATTCCAGTAGTTCAAACTGGACTTAAGGATATAGAGCATCACATGCTCCATTTTTTGGAAAATCATGATGAACAGCGTATTGCTAGTCCTGAATTTGCTGGTAGTGCAGAGCTCGCAAGACCTGCCATGGTAGTGTCTGCAACGCTGAGCACTTCCCCAACCATGATTTATTTTGGCCAGGAAGTAGGAGAGCCTGGCGCCGAAAATGCTGGATTTGGGAGTCCGTCGCGTACCTCCATATTTGATTACATTGGCGTTCCTAATTTTCAACGATGGGTTAATGATAAGAAGTTTGATGGTGGCCAACTTAGTCCCGAAGAACTCCTTTTACGTGATTTTTATAAACGACTCTTGAATTTTACAATAAAAAGTGATGCGCTTATGGGCGCATACAAAGAAATCCATTTTTATAATAGGGAGCATACAACGGATTATGATCATCGCGTGCTATCTTTTGTGCGGTGGAGTACTAACGAAAAATTAGTAATAGTGTCTAATTTTGATGCAGAAAAACGGTATGTGTTCGACTTAAAAATTCCATCGGAAATTATTAAGGAGTGGCAACTTAAAAACGGAAGCCATACCTTAGTGGACGGTCTTTACGGATCAGAGAAACAATTATTGGTCCAAAACGGTGTAGGACATATTACCATAGCCCTTCACCCTTTGGAATCTTTTATTTTAAAAATTAAAGAGTAAAAAAATGGTTAGAAAAACAGCAACTTTAGCCTTAGTTATACTTTTTGCTTCCTGTGATAGGCATAGCCCTTTAGTAATAGGGCATAGAGGTGCCATGGGGCATGAAACCGAAAATACGCTTGCATCTGTTAAAAAAGCCTTGGATTTAGGGGTAGATATGATAGAGGTCGATGTTTTTAAGATTAAAAGTGGTGAAATCGTAGTTTTTCATGATATAGACGTACAACGATTGACCGATGGTGCTGGTCTTATTGAGTCATTTGAGCTTGAGGAGCTTCAAAACCTAGTGGTTGATGGCGGACATCATATACCAACATTGAAAGAAGTTTTAGATATGATGGACAACAAAGCCGTCTTAAATATAGAATTAAAAGGTACTGGAACGGTTAGGGATGTTGATGCTATTATGACTGCGTATATCAAGGAAAAGGGCTGGACGCTAGACAGTTTTATTATTTCTAGCTTTAAGTGGGGTGAATTAAAGGAAATGAGATCTGTAAATAAAAATGTGCCCATTGCAATCCTTACTGAAGAGAATCCGCTGGACGCTATTGCCATAGCTACGGAATTAAAAGCTGATGCCATAAACCCGTACTTTAAAAATTTGGATTTGGAAGTCGTTACTACGATAAGGGAAGCTGGCTTTAAAATCTACCCCTGGACCGTGAACGAACCAGAAGATATTAATGCAATGAAACGCCTAGCCGTAGATGGCCTTATTACGAATTTTCCAGAACGGGTAAACTAATGTACGATGTACTAGTTTTAGGAGGTGGGGCAGCAGGTTTTTATTCGGCGATACATATAGCCGAGGGCGTTCCAAGTCTTAAAATCGCTATTTTGGAGCGAGGTAAAGAAGTCCTTACCAAAGTAAAAGTGTCTGGTGGAGGCCGTTGCAACGTAACCCATGCCGAATTTGACCCAAAGGAACTCAGCACCAATTATCCACGAGGTGAAAAAGAATTATTGGGTCCTTTTCATAACTATGCCAGTGGTGATACCGTAGGTTTTTTTGAAAAACGAGGTATCTCATTAAAAATAGAGGAGGACGGCAGAATGTTTCCTACAAGTAATTCTTCACAGACAATTATAGATTGTTTTCTCTCCGAAGCTGACCGTTTGGGTGTGGAAGTAAAAACGCGTTGCTCTGTGATTGGACTAAAACCTTTTGGCGAAGGTTCTAGCAGGTATTGGGAAATTACTACACATGAAAGAACGTTTAAGACCCGCTATGTGGTTATGGCCACAGGGAGTAACCCTAAAATGTGGCAGCTATTGGATAAACTGGGACATTCTGTTGTACCACCTGTACCATCGCTCTTTACATTTAACATTTCTGATGAGCGTATCGCGGATATTCCTGGACTTAGCACTATGGCGGAGGTGACTGTTTTAGAAAAAAAATTACCTAAGAAAACTGTTCTATTTAAAGAGATAAACCAAGGTGTACTTTCCTCTGAGGGACCTTTGCTAATTACCCATTGGGGCATGAGCGGGCCTGCGATTTTAAAATTGTCTGCTTGGGGAGCTAGATTGCTTAAAGACTATGACTATCGTTTTCAGATTGGCGTGAATTGGGTGCCAGAATACCATCCAAACGGATTATTAGACTTGTTTATGGAGGTAAAGCAAGTAGAACGGAAAACAGTATCGCGTACCAAAGTACTGGAGGTGCCCAAACGACTTTGGAAAAATTTGGTGCAGGCGGCAGGGATAAGCGATACTGACACTTGGCCTGATGTATCCAAACAGCAATTACAGCGGTTGGCGGAACAGCTTACTCAGGCTGTTTTTGAGGTAAATGGAAAAAGCACTTTTAAGGAGGAGTTTGTAACTGCAGGAGGAGTTAATCTTAAAGAAATAAATTTTAAAACCTATGAAAGCAAATTATTGCCTCAACTTTATATGGCAGGAGAAATTATTAATATTGATGCGATAACTGGAGGCTTTAATTTTCAGAATGCCTGGACCGGAGGATACTTGGCTGCACAAGGAATTATAAAAAATGAAATAGAAAATCAATAAATAGTCATGAATGTGTATGTTGCCTTTTTAAGGGGAATCAATGTAGGTGGAAAGAAAAGGATACCGATGGTAGAATTGCGTCAAGCGTTAGGGAATTCGGATTTTCATAACTTGAAAACCTATATCCAAAGCGGGAATTTGGTATTCGAAAGCCAGTTGAAATCTAAGGGTGAAATTGCCGGATTGATTAACAAAGTTATTAAAGATATTTTTGGTTTTGAAGTTCCTGTTTTAGTGTTGACTGCAGTGGAGTTAGTAGTTATTCTGACCCAAAACCCTTTCAATACAGAAGAGCAAATTAAAAATAACAGAGCATATTTTGTATTATTGTTTGAAACCCCAACCAAAGAAGTTAGTACACTTTTTAAGGAGCTCACGTATCAGAGCGAAAAGTTCCACTTTTCTGACTCCTGTGTGTATCTTTTGTGCCAAAACGGATATGGCAAGGCCAAGTTGAGCAATAAGGTAATTGAAAACAAGTTAAAAGTAGTTGCTACCGCAAGGAACTATAGGACTATGCATAACCTGGTAGAATTGACTGGGTAATTTTTTCTTTCCTGGATACTTAATCTAGGTAAATCTTTTAAAAAACAGATAGGCTCAATTCAGTTCCCAAATTTTATAGTTAAGTGCGGCAGCAAAACATACCCATAGTATATAGGGAATAAGTAGTAGTGCAGCACCTCTACTGACTACATAGAACCATCTTATAGTAAGGGATAACATAGTTAATAGGGAAATAATGATTAAAAGAGCTAAAAAGGGATTCTTTAAGCCAAAAAAGGCAATACTCCACAAGGCATTTAGAAGCAACTGAAAGCCAAAATGGTACAATCCCGTTTTTACCCGCTTATGATGAAATCCTTTGCCCCATACCCAACCTGCAGAAATTCCCATAAGTATATATAGGGTGGTCCATACTGGTGCAAAAAGCCAATTTGGCGGATTAAAATTTGGTTTATTTAGGGTTAAATACCAACTATTTACGGAACTTTGGGTTGCAGCGCTGGCAAGAAAACCAATGATTAGACAGATTGTGACGGAAATAACGATATAGGTTAGTTTTCTTTTCAAGGCCTGTTGGTTTGCTCCTAAAATAAGGATTTATTTTTATTCGCGCGGGTAAAAACTATCTTTGCATAAAGCAGCTATTTAATGACCGAAAAAGATTTTATTCCTTCCCCTTACATCAACTTTAAGAAAGAAGGAAAAGTAGGCTATAAATCGCCAAGTAATATTGCGTTGGTAAAGTACTGGGGCAAGAAGGAAAATCAGATTCCAGCGAACCCCTCCATTAGTTTTACTTTAGATGCTTGCGCTACTACCACTTTTGTCTCTTATGAAAAGTTAACAGGAACAGCTGCCAACTTCTCCTTTGAGCTATTTTTTGAAGGTGAAATTAAACCAGATTTTAGACCTAAAATAGAGACCTTTTTTAATCGTGTGGAACAGTATCTTCCTTTTTTAAGGGATTATCATTTTATAATAGAGACCTCCAATTCCTTTCCACATAGCAGCGGAATTGCGTCCTCAGCCAGCGGAATGTCTGCATTAGCACTCTGTTTGGTCCAGCTAGAAATGGAATTATCCCAGGATATGACAGCTGAGCATTTTACTAGAAAAGCCTCTTTTTTGGCTAGATTAGGCTCAGGGAGCGCCTGCAGAAGCTTGGAGGGTGATTTAGTGCAATGGGGCACGCACAATGATAATAGAGCAAGTTCTGACCTTTATGGCGTAAAATATCCGTTTGAGGTACATGGGGTATTTAAAAAATACCACGATACTATATTGCTAGTTGACAAAGGGGAGAAGCAAGTGAGCAGTACAGTAGGCCATGAATTAATGCACGGACACCCGTTTGCACAACAACGATTTGCGCAGGCACATGAGAACCTTTCCCAATTAAAAACGATTTTTAAAGAAGGGAGTCTGGATGAATTCATTAAAATAGTGGAAAGCGAGGCATTGACCTTGCATGCCATGATGATGACTAGCGATCCTTATTTTATATTGATGAAGCCAAATACTTTAGAAATCATCAACAAAATATGGGCGTTTAGACAGCGTTCCAAAACACATGTTTGTTTTACTTTGGATGCTGGTGCCAATGTGCATGTGCTTTATCCTGAAAGTGAGAAGAAAGAGGTGTTTCAATTTATTCAGAATGAGTTAGTTGCTTTCTGTCAAAACCAACAGTATATTTGTGATAGAATTGGATTTGGAGCAAGATTATTAGTGAACGATTAATAATTTAAGTGATAATAAAACGTTTTAAAGCCACTATAGAACTATATTATTTGCTCTGTCATACAAAAATCGTATAATTTGCACATAGTTAGTTATCTTTAATAAAGGGCATTAAGTGATTTAGTGTCAAGACAAGACTATGAAGGGACCATTATTTTATTCTAAGATTTTATTGTTTGGAGAGTATGGTATCATTAAGGATTCCAAAGGACTTTCTATACCTTATAATTTTTTTAACGGTGCTTTAAAGACGGACGATACTACTTCTGAAATTGCTGTTAAGAGCAATAAGAGTTTAGTTTCTTTTGCTTCCTACTTGGAGCAACTTTCGGCTAACGAACCAAACCTAGTTACTTTTGATATTGATAGATTAACAGAAGATGTGGGTAACGGTATGTACTTTGATAGTTCTATTCCTCAAGGATATGGCGTTGGAAGTAGTGGGGCTTTAGTAGCCGCCATATATGATAAGTATGCCGATGACAAAATAACAGTATTAGAAAACTTAACTAGGGAAAAGCTATTAGCTTTAAAGCTAATTTTTGGTAGGATGGAGTCTTTTTTTCACGGAAAATCATCTGGTCTAGATCCCTTGAATAGTTATTTGAGCTTACCTATTTTAATTAATTCTCAAGATAATATAGAGTCCGCAAACATTCCTTCCCAGAATACACAAGGTAAGGGAGCCGTTTTTTTATTAGATAGCGGGGCTACTGGAGAAACAGCACCCATGGTTCAGTTGTTCATGGAACAAATGAAAAATGAAGGCTTTAGAAACATGCTCAAAAACCAGTTTATAAAACACACTGATGCCTGTGTGGAAGATTTTGTAAACGGAAATGTAAAATCGCTTTTTGGAAATTTAAAGCAACTTTCTAACGTAGTGCTAGATAATTTTAAACCTATGATTCCCGCTAAGTTTCATGAGCTCTGGAAACAGGGAATTGATACCAATGACTACTATTTAAAACTTTGTGGTTCTGGCGGTGGTGGTTATATTCTTGGTTTTGCCGAGGACATAGATAAAGCCAAAACTGCTCTTAAAGACTACCAATTAGAAGTGGTCTATAACTTCTAGCGATACCCAAACTACATGCTCAATAGAAAAAACAAACTCTTACTTTTAAAAGTATTGAGTCTGTTTTCCGTGGTTCGTGGTTACAACATCTTGGTTATAGCACTGGCTCAATATTTGGCATCTATTTTTATTTTGGCGCCCGATCTACCAGTTAGAAAAGTGGTTTTGGATATCAACCTTTTTCTATTGGTATTCGTATCTACCCTAGTTATTGCCAGTGGATACATCATCAATAACTTTTATGATGCGGAAAAAGATTTGATTAACAAACCAACCAAGAGCATGTTGGATCGTTTGGTAAGTCAGCGATTTAAGTTAAGTGCTTACTTCATCCTTAATTTTATTGCAGTTTTTTCAGCAAGTTATGTGTCTTTCCGTGCGGTACTTTTTTTCTCGGCCTATATTTTCGGTATTTGGTTGTATTCACACAAGCTTAAAAAAGTACCTTTTTTTGGCAATTTTGTTTCTGCCACATTAGCCATTACACCTTTTTTTGTAATCTTCGTGTATTACAAGAATTTTGAAACTGTAATTTTTGTCCATGCTGTATTCCTCTTTCTATTAATATTGGCACGGGAAATGATAAAGGATCTCGAAAATATCCCTGGCGATATGGTGCAAAATTATAGGACTATCCCAATTATTTATGGCCCTATAGTTTCCAAAACAGTAATCGGTATCTTAATATTACTCACCTTAATACCTTCCCTTTTACTCATTTTTACTTATGATATTGGGTATATGGATTATTATTTCGCTCTTTGTGTGACTTTGCTTCTGATTTTTCTTACTTTATTACCTCAATCGACTACCAAAAAGCATTATGTCTGGCTGCATAATATTTTGAAATTTATCATCGTTTCAGGCGTTTTTAGTATTCTCTTGATTGATGTAGACCTTGTCTTAAATCGTATTTTATAATGGATAATATACTCAAAGTAGCATTAGCTCAGATTGCCCCAATTTGGTTGGACAAGGAAGCCACCTTAGTAAAGATTGAAAGAACAATTTTAGATGCGGCTAAGGAAAAAACCGAATTGATTGTTTTTGGCGAGGCCCTTTTACCGGGCTACCCTTTCTGGCTGGCCTTAACTGATGGCGCCAAATGGGATTTAAAAGTGAATAAAGAAATCCATGCACATTACGTCAGAAATTCTGTTCAGATTGAAGCAGGGGAATTGGATAGTATATGCGATTTAGCTCGGCAATATAAAATCGCTATTTATTTGGGTCTAATGGAGCGAGCTAAAGATCGTGGTGGCCATAGTATTTATGCTTCTCTAGTGTATATTGACCAGAACGGTGCTATTAAATCTGTACATAGAAAATTACAACCAACCTATGATGAACGTTTGACTTGGGCACCTGGCGACGGCCATGGCCTAAAGGTGCATCCGTTAAAGCAATTTTCAGTAGGAGGACTCAATTGTTGGGAGAATTGGATGCCATTACCTAGAGCGGCGCTTTACGGTCAAGGAGAAAACCTGCACGTAGCAGTATGGCCAGGAAGCGAACATAATACAAAAGACATTACAAGGTTTATTGCAAGGGAGTCACGTAGTTATGTCATTTCGGTTTCCTCTTTAATGAAAAAAGAGGATTTTCCAAAAAATACACCTCATCTAGAATGTTTACTAGAAGCAGCCCCGGAGATATTAGCCAATGGGGGCTCCTGTATTGCAGGTCCTGACGGCGAATGGATACTAGCGCCAGTGCTTCATAAAGAAGGATTATTAATCCAAGAATTGGATTTTAATCGCATCTATGAAGAGCGGCAGAATTTTGACCCAGTAGGACATTACTCCCGTCCCGATGTCACACAACTTACCGTAAATAGGGAACGTCAATCTACAGTACGATTTACCGAATAATTAAATTTTTTTCACTTTTTTCCTTCGGACGTCATAAGCTCATATCCCTGATTAATTCCTTTTTGAATAGGAGGCACCCCTTTTTCCATCCAAACAGGCTTGGCCGCTCCTTTTAAATAGTAATCAAAGAACTGCGCCATGCGAATATTAAAATCCTTCCGATTTTGCATTTTTAAGGGCCAATGTGGCTCCCCATTATAGTTAAGGAACCAAGAGGGTTTTTCTAATCTTCGTAAGCTTACAAAGAATTCTATGCCTTGGTACCAAGGTACGTGACCATCCGCATCATTATGCATAATTAATAACGGGGTATTTATCTTGTCGATATTAAAAATAGGAGAGTTTTCTATATATCTGGCAGGATATTCCCAAGGAGTTCCACCTATTCTACTTTGGGTGTGTTCGTATTGGAACTGACGGCTTAAACCTGTCCACCAACGAATACCACCATAGGCACTAATCATATTAGGTACTGGTGCGCCAGATTCCGCAGCCTTAAAAATATCGGTCTTTGTCACAAGATAGGCAATTTGATAGCCGCCCCAGCTGTGTCCTTGCACCCCAATATTGTCCTTGTCCACGAAGCCCTTTTCAATAAGAGAGGTTACTCCGGGAATCACGCAATTGTAGGCACTCTCTCCGGGATAGCCAACACGATATTCTATATCCGGGTTAAAAATCACATAGCCTCTACTGGTGTAAAAACTGTAGTTGAGCGATGAGCGCTCTGGCTTTGGTGCACGATGTCTGTGGATACCATCCGAACTTTTTTCGTAAAAATTAACCAGCATCGGGTATTTTTTCTTAGGGTCAAAATTTTCAGGTTTTACCAACATGCCGCTAAGTTTCTTGCCATCCAAGGAGATCCAGTTGGTTAGTTCAATACTTCCCCAATTATATTCCTGTTGCTGCGGGTTGGCATCACTCAATTTTAGGTTCTTTTTGAAGCTCAAATCGGAAACGCGTAAATCAGGAAATTCGGTAAAGGATTCTCGGGTGTAGATAATAGCATCTTTATTTAATGCTTTTTTAGGTTTTGAATACCGGTAGGGACCGGACAATACGCTTTTAGTTTTTTTAGTTTTTGGATTATATTCTGCATAACCTCCATCTTTAGTTTCTTCGTTAAAGGTGCTTAGTAACCAATTTTTATTTGAGGGAATATACCTTAGTTCGTCCTCCAGAGAAAAGTAACGATATACCGTTTTGCTTTCCCTGCCAGAAGTCAGTTTCGTGCTAGCTCCCGTTTTTGGGTCAAATTGCCAAATATCGTAACGATCATAGAGAATAAGGTGCTCGTCGTTCTCTGTCCATCCGGCAGTTCCATAACTATTAGGAAAATTGGGGTAATCATTCGTTTCGCTAAAAAACTGTTTTCCTTTAGTTAAGGCACTATACTTTCCTTCAGGAATGGTGTAACTGAACCACGTACTATCCACTTGGCTATAGCCATAGCCATATTGTGCTTTGGGACTCAGTCGTATTCTGGGAACTTTAGTAAGGGAAAGCAAGGTTTCCCCTGAGCTTGTGCTTACTAGATTATAATCATTTTCCCTTCTTCCGGTCCACTGACTTTCCAGTTCATGAGGAAGTGTGGTGTTGATCAAGGTATAAGCTGCATTACCCTCATCACCCAATTCGGTATTGGGAAAATCACTTTTAGCCAATTGCACCACCTTGTTGTTTTTAAGATGCACCGCTGTTTGGTAAGATGCTATGGAATCGTTCTTTAGTTGTAACTCCTGCACGGTGTACAAACGAGGTTCGTTATAGGTCCATACCTCTACATTTACAATTTCGTCCTCTGTTAACGTTGTATCTTTTACAATAGGCGGAGTTGCCAAACCAAAGAAAAGTTTGGATTCGTCCTTGGAGAAACTAATAGCACCATAAGAAGAAACCATATATCCTTTTGGGGCACTGCTAGCATCTAGGATTTTTGTGGCTTTCTCGTTGCCTTTAGTCCACGTATATAATTCGTTGGGTCTAATCTGTGTCTTAGTGGTGTCCATATCTGTGACAAAACCTAAGTGGCCTCCGGAATCGCTTAAATTAAGATTAAAATATTTTGCTTTTTTCGCACTATGTAATTTAAGGCTGCTCTGAGATTCTAAATCCATCATATAAACGGCTGCATCATCCTCTTTGCTTTTCCCCGTGGTAGTATAGGCAAGCGATTTTCCTTCTTTCGCAAAGACGAATTGGGTTACGTAGCTAAGGGTGTCCTGTTTTCCCGTTTTTAAATTCTGTAATACCAAGTGATAGCCGTTTTTCTTACTTACTTTTTTAGGTTTATCCTTTTTTTCTTTTTTACTCGAAACGGTATCTTTTTTCTTATCCTTTTCTTCTTTTATTTCTTCCAAATAATACGCTATATAGCCCGACCATTTTTCTGGAATTTGGTAGGATTTTACATGAGCTATTTTTATGAACTGTTTCGTAGTCAAATTTAAAATACCCAACGAATCTTGAGGTAAATCTGCTTTTTTGGTTTTTCTGCTTTTCATAGCTCGTACACTATCTTTCCATGCCGTGATGGTAAATAATGCAAATTCTGAATTATGTGTAAAGGATGCTTTTTCTGCCCTCTCGTGTTCAAAAATCACTTTACCTTTGGTATCCTTTACTTTTAAAAAAGAGTCTTTTTCCCCTTGCTCCAGTTCATAAAGCACATAATCTCCGTTTGGGGAAATGCTAGCGTTTTGTATGGCGTTCCATATTTCATAATCTGTATGATCTAAAACTTTTTTTTGGGCGAAAACAGATAGGGATATCAGTACAAAGGACAGCAAAAGCAACTTTTTGATCATGATGGTTTTTAGATTTCCCTAAATATAGAGAATAATTGAAAATTGAAGGCCAATGAAAATTGATTTAAAACACACAATTTTAATTTGATATGGAACGCTTTCCTACCTTTGCACCAAATATGAGTGTTATGAGTAGGGAAGACTCCAATAGAGGTAGAAAAGGATCAGGAAGGCAAGTTGGTAATTTTAAGAAGAACAGTTATGCGAAAGGCAATGCTCCTGTAAAAAAGGACACCACTCCTAAACAAGCCTCGGACCCCAATTCCATCCGATTGAATAAATATGTAGCCAACTCTGGGGTTTGTTCCCGTAGAGATGCGGATATTTATATAGCTGCTGGTAATATTACGGTTAACGGAAAACCTATTATTGAAATGGGCTACAAAGTTAAACTTACCGATGAAGTTAAGTTTGACGGTCGTCTATTGAACCCGGTAAAAAAGGAATATGTAGTATTGAACAAACCCAAGGATTTTAGCACAACTATTAGAGATGAAAAGGGTAAAAGACACGTTTCGGGCCTAATTTCCAATGCTTCAAAATCCAGGCTACTACCTATTGATAAGCTAGATAAAGAGGATACTGGATTGCTAGTTTTTACAAATGACGGTGACTTAACCAAACGATTAAATAGCCCCATCAACGGATTACGTAAAATTTACCATTTAGTACTGGACAAGGATTTGATTACTGCCGATCTTCAAAAAATAAAAGAGGGTGTAATGGTAGACGAGAAAGTAGTGCGGGTACAGGATATAAGTTATATAGATAATGCTCCAAAGCGAGAAGTGGGCGTTGAAATTTTTAGTTCACGGGCAAAAATATTAGAACGTCTTTTTAAACATTTGGATTATAAAATCATGAAGTTGGACCGTGTTGTATATGGTGGACTTACAAAAAAAGACCTTCCTAGAGGGCATTGGCGATTTTTGACGGAACAGGAAGTTATCAATTTTAATATGATTAAGTAATTTTGTTTCCAAAAACTTAAATAATAGAATAGCTATTTTATATAATTTGATTTTCAGTCTATTTTTATAGGAGATATAAATTAACCC
>CAZDOW010000009.1:0-63171 GCA_964507115.1 uncultured Maribacter sp. | reverse complement strand
AGCACCCATCTCTGTTGCTAAGGTTGGTTGGTACCCTACCGCAGAAGGCATACGACCTAAAAGTGCCGATACCTCTGAACCTGCTTGGGTAAAACGGAATATATTATCTACAAAAAATAGTACATCTTTTCCCTGACCTTCACCAGCTCCGTCACGGAAATATTCCGCAATAGTTAAACCTGACAAGGCAACACGCGCACGTGCTCCAGGTGGTTCGTTCATTTGTCCGAAAACGAACGTAGCTTTTGAACCCTTCATCACTTCTTTATCCACTTTAGATAAATCCCATCCACCTTCTTCCATAGAATGCATGAAATCGTCTCCATATTTTATAATACCAGACTCCAACATCTCTCGTAACAAATCATTTCCTTCTCGCGTTCTTTCACCAACTCCGGCAAAAACGGAAAGACCACCATGTCCTTTTGCTATGTTATTAATTAATTCTTGTATTAAAACTGTTTTACCCACACCAGCACCACCGAACAATCCTATCTTACCACCTTTTGCATAAGGCTCAATTAAATCGATTACCTTGATACCTGTGAATAAAACCTCGGTTGTAGTTGTAAGGTCTTCAAATTTTGGAGCATCCCGGTGAATTGGAAGTCCATTTTTTCCAGCCTTTGGTAAATCGCCTAAACCATCAATAGCATCTCCAATTACATTGAATAAACGGCCGTAAACATCATCACCTACGGGCATTTGAATTGCAGCTCCAGTCGCAACAACATCAGTACCTCTACTAAGACCATCTGTAGAATCCATAGAAATGGTTCTTACGGTATTTTCCCCAACGTGAGACTGTACTTCTAATACCAATATAGATTTATCCTTATTGATGATTTCCAATGAATCATAGATTCTTGGAAGGTCTGCTCCTGATTGAAACTCGACATCAACCACGGGGCCAATGATTTGCGAAACTTTACCTGTAACTTTTGGCATTACTATTGTATTTATGTATTGTGTTTAAACTGAGCTTGAAAATGTGTTCATTTTCAAGCTGCAAAGATATGTTTTTACATTTTAATCCAAAACTGTTTTTTGGCTTTTTTAGAAAACAAAAAAGGCGCTCCAAGAGCGCCTTTTTATATATTAATTCGATAAGGTAACTTACTGCAGTAGTGGAGAATAATTTGTTGGATAATCACCCACGTTTACAAAGTTTCCTGAAGCTTCAAAATTAGAACCATAAGTAGCGTCAATAGCTTTCATAAACTCATTTGAAATAAAAGCATAGCCTCTTGCGGTTGGATGAAAACCATCTAAAGAAAAAGCACTACCTGTAACCAAATTAGACTCAAGTGTAAAATTTCCACTCGTAATGCCACCATTCGCTAATTCATCAAGCAAAGCATTTGCATCTACCAATGCTAGACCTGCTTGACTAGCAGCTCCTGCGATAATAGCGTTGAACGCAGCAGTAGCAATAGCAATTTCTTCTTGTTCACTAGGCAACAAGACCCATTTATCTTCCATAGGATAACTAATTCCTCTTACATTTACAGGTGCAGGAATACCAGGAACAATTGCTGAAATCGCACTAGAAGCACTTAAAACGACAAGATCAGCACTTGTAGCTTGACGAGCCTTTCCAAAAATAAAACCAAATGCTGTAGCTGTTGGTGCACCCAAAACAGGTGTTAATGCCCCTGTTATTTGTAAAGATCTATCTTCCGCATTTTCATCAATGATTAATAAAGGGTTTGCTTCCGTTGCAGATAAAAGATTCATTCTATCTGGTTCGCCAAAAGCCGTGAAAATAGCATCTAGTGGCCCGTATAATTGTGCATTTAGCGCTGGTATTTGAGGAACTAAAACTGGCCCTATATCGGCGTCATTGGGGTCTAATTGGTTCCAAACTATAGTTGTGAAATGAGGTACGCTTGTTACTCCTGGAATATTGGCAACGACTCCTTTGGCACCACCAGCTGTTAATGTTGCAATTAAAGCACCATAAGTACCATCAAAACCAACGCCTGGAGCTCCAGAAACAGGGGTAATAGGATTTGTACCATCTCCACCAGATAAGGCATAGCCTAACACATCATTAGCGCCAATCCACAAAGAAAAAAATGTTGGAGACTGCGCCATAGCATCTCCCAACATTGATGCGTTGGCACTAGACGCCATTCTAACAAAAAATGGATTAGCTGTAACTGGATCTGAGAATAATCCTGAAAGATTTCCGTACCCAGGGGCTAATAAGTGAAAACTTTTCGCGCCAGGGACACCCATATTATTAAATGGCCCTGTTGGATTATTCAGAATTATATCGGTTGTAACCGTCACTGGGCCTATCAACGACTCCAAACCAGCTGGTGTCTCACCATCAAAAATAAGCCTAGGGTCTGCTATTCTATTCCCTCCGGCAGCAAGACCACCAAAATTATCATTCGTTAAGGGCTGTGTAAAAACTCCACCGCCTACTAACGCAAATTTTTGAGATAGAATATTAGGCAATGAGTTTTCCTGTGATGCTATAAAAAGCGAGCCATCAGTAAAACCTGCTGTTAGCGAATTCCCTAAAGCAACATAAGTAGAAAAATCGGCAGAACCTGCTGTTAATTCCGGTAATGGCTCAGCTTCAACTATTGGGTCTAAATCTACATCTTCGGGGTCGTTACAATTCGTAAAGAAAAGCAGTGTAGAAGCAAAAAATATGTATTTAAAATTTTTCATGTCAAATATTGATTTGATTTTCTTTTAGTTGTTGATGATCCAAGATACATAGTAAATAGAACCTATGAAACCGGTTCCAAATGCCGTAAAGTATTCGTCTCCTAAGAGGTTGTTGGCGCCTACTTTAAAAGTAGATTTAATACTAGGCACAGAATAATTTACCTGTGCATCTACCACATGGAATTCTGGAATTACCCCATTTCCAAACGTAGCCTCCCAATAGTAATCATCGCTAAACCTATAGTTTACGTTGAAACCAAAGTTATCGAACAGTTCAGTATTTCCAAAAGATGCTTTGAACTGATGCTCTGGCGTATTAAACTGTACCTGAAAATCTGGATTCGCTTCTCTATCAAAATCTAGTCGTGTAAACGTATAACTACCACTTAAGTCATAATTACCCAAAACTTTCATACTCAATCCTAGAGAAGCCCCATAAGAAGCGATATCTGCGTCCGAGTTGGTGTAAGCTTGGTAGGTTTTGAAATCCCCATTTTGCAAAGCTGCCAAGGAGAGGGAATTATCCCCTACAGTTCCATATAAAGGAGCAATAACGTTCTCTGGTGAAAGGAAGTCTTGGTATTTATTGTAATACGTACTAAAATCAACAACCAACTTATCCAGTTTTCCACGATATCCTATCTCAAAAGAAGTTACCTGTTCTGGCTGAACTGCATTGGGATTACCAATTTCAATATCGGAAACATCCTGAGATTCTCTAAAGCGTAATACCGAATTTGCAGAGAATGAATTCTGGTAAGCGGCTCTCCCCGTTTGAGTAATGCTTGCTGGCTGACCTAATAACTGGCCTCCACCACTTACGGTATAGTCTCTGGTATAGCGATCTAAATTATCAGGGGCTGCACCAATCAAGATAGCTCTACCTGCATCCAAACCAATAAATAAATCCTGTGTTGTAGGGTTTCTAAAACCGGTCTGTATAGATGCTCTTACGTTATGGTTTCTATTGATGGTGTAACCCGCAGATATCCTAGGCGAAAAGAAACCATCAAAAAACTCTTGCTTGTCATATCGTAACGAACCTGTAAGTTTTACACTTTGCTCTCCGGCCAACTCAATTTTCTTTTGAATCTGCGTATATAATCCAAACTCGTTGTATTGAATAGGACCATCAGTATCTGTATAAATGGTTCCAAAAGAATTTAATCGATATCGTCTGAACGAACCACCTACTTGAATTTCTGCCCAATCGATTAAATGCCCGAGGTTATAATTGGCATCTGAGTGATAATATTGGGAGGCATCCCTAAACTGTGAACCTTGCGAAAGGTCAGGATTTTTTATTACGCGGTCAAAAGCAGATTGAAACTCAGGGCTACCTGGTAAAAACCGTCCAGATTCTGCTACGGCCCTAGCCGATGCGTGCGCCTGTTGCTCCGTTGCCCCACCTAATGTTTGTTGAACAAAAGTACCTGCATATTGTCCAAACCAAGTTGGATCATCTTTCCAAGCCCGGTTAATATTTATTCCAGTAAAGACCATGTCGTAAGAATCACCGGCTTTATCCCCCACCATGTAAGCCCTTACAAAGAAATTGTCATTCCTTATTTCCAGCTTATGTTGTTGTTGAAAGAAATTGCGAATGTTGTAACGGTTGGTACCTTGATAGATAGTATTACCGGTTCCAACTTTACCAACGTAGGACAGTTCCAAATTTTTGCCTTCAATAGGCCTGTAATATAGCCCCCAATCCGACTTTATACTCCTAGCGGTATAATCCGTTAATTCACGCTCATTATACCCAGTTCTACTTACATCTACGGAAGGCAATAAAGCATTAGCACCTGCCGGTAAAAAAAATTCGCCTGTTTCTGGATTGATAGTAGACTCTAAAGTTACCCCTACACTCTTAAGGTTTTGGGAAACTTCATCTCCGTACACATTGATACCGTCATAGTTCAAATCCGCTCGAGTATTACCTGGGTTAAATCTATCAACTTCACTAGTTGCTGCCCAATCGGTACCGTCCAAATACCCAAAATTCCATTTTACGGCAAACTTGTCACTGAATTTATGTGCGGCCCGTATACTAACATCCGTATAAGAGTTTGTCCCTGCGGCCTCTTGTGAGGTAGCGCCTTGTTTAATAGATGCGCTTATCCCCTGAAAATCAAACGGGTTTTTACTACGCATAAAGAGAATTCCGTTGAAAGCGTTGGCACCATACAGTGCGGAAGCCGCTCCTGGCAATAATTCAACACTAAGTACATCCGTTTCGATTAAACCTGCAAGGTTACCAATAGGAAAGTTCAATGCCGGTGTGGAATTATCCATACCATCTACCAATTGCATAAAACGCGTATTAGCAAAGGTGGCAAAACCTCTAGTGTTTACCGATTTAAAGGTTAAACTGTTGGTGTTGACATCAACACCTTTTAAATTTTCCAAACCGCCATAAAAATCTGCCGAAGCGGTATTTTTAATAGCCTCGAGACCCATACGTTCTACCGTTACGGGAGATTCAAAAATACGTTCTGGCGTTCTTGAAGCGGAGATTACCACTTCATCCAAAAAGGTTTTTGCCTCTTGCAGTACCACGGCTAGGGTCTGGTTATTCGCTGTTATGTTCTCACGTTCTTCTGAATACCCTAAACTTGAAATAACCAATTGAAAAGGGGGGACTTCTGAAGTTTCTAAAACAAAATTACCGTCAAAATCGGCAGTCGTACCTATTGTAGTGCCAACAATAACAATATTGGCCGCCGGAATAGGTTGGTTGTTTTCATCAACAACATTTCCACTAATAGTTGTTTGGGAGAATCCAAATACTCCAAACAACATCAATGCTAAAAACTGTATCGTTTTCATTCTTTTATTTGAGTTTAAGTTAGTGGGGACAAGATACAGATAATTTTAAACGCATAATAACAAATTGAAAAAAATTATGCATGCATAGTATTACTATGGTAAAATAACCGCGTTTCTATTGTGAATTTGATAAAACAAAAAGAGACCCACCGGAAGTGGGTCTCTTTTTTAAACATATAGTTAGTAGCCGTATTTTCTTATTCCACCGTAACCGATTTAGCCAGATTTCTTGGCTGATCAACATTACAACCGCGCATTACCGCAATATGGTAGGATAAAAGCTGAAATGGAATAGTCGTCAACAAAGGCGTGAGACTTTCCAAAGTCTCCGGAACTTCAATAACATGATCTGCTAAATCTCTTACTTGCTCATCACCTTCCGTGACAACAGCAATGATTTTACCTTTTCTAGATTTTATTTCCTGAATATTACTTACCACTTTCTCGTAATGTCCCTTTTTTGTAGCAATTACGAAAACAGGCATATGCTCGTCAATCAAAGCAATAGGACCATGTTTCATTTCAGCAGCCGGATAGCCTTCTGCATGAATATAACTTATCTCCTTTAGTTTTAAAGCGCCCTCCAATGCTACAGGGAAATTATACCCTCTACCTAAATAGAGACAATTTGTGGAGTCCTTATATACGTCTGCAATAATTTCTATTAAAGGATTGGATTCTAAGGCTTTTTCAACCTTAGTAGGAATCGTCTCCAATTCGGTTAAATACTCATGATATTTACTTTCCGAGAAAACGCCTTTGGCTTTTGCCAATTTTAAGGCAATTAAGGTTAATACCGTAATTTGTGTCGTAAAGGCTTTTGTAGACGCAACACCAATCTCTGGGCCTGCATGCGTATATGCTCCTGCATCTGTCTCTCTTGCAATAGTAGATCCTACCACGTTACATACCCCAAATACAAACGCACCTTTTTCTTTTGCTAATTTAATAGCAGCTAGCGTATCTGCTGTTTCACCTGATTGCGATATGGCAATCAATACATCCTTATCCGTAATTACGGGGTTTCTATATCTAAATTCCGAAGCGTACTCAACTTCCACAGGAATCCTTGCAAGATCCTCAAATATATATTCTGCAACAAGACCTGCATGCCAAGAAGTACCGCATGCCACAATGATAATCCTATTGGCATTAGTGAATTTTTCTAGATTCTGATCTATACCTGCCATTCTAATAAGGCCTTGATCTGCAAGCAACCTTCCTCTATAGGTATCCTTAATAGCTCTTGGTTGTTCATAGATTTCCTTGAGCATAAAGTGCTCGTATCCACCTTTTTCAATTTCCTCAAGATTCATCTGTAGTTCCAAAATCCTTGGATAAGCTACAGCATCATCCTTTATTTTTCTTAGTTTAATCTCTTTACCAAGACGAATAATGGCCATTTCCTCATCTTCCAAATACACCGCATTATTGGTGAATTCAATAAAAGGAGAGGCATCTGAAGCGATAAAAAATTCGCCTTCACCTATACCTATCGCCAACGGACTTCCTAATTTGGCAACAACAATCTCATCTGGTTTTCTTTTATCAAAAACCGCAATAGCATAAGCTCCTACCACTTGATTTAAGGCTATCTGAACAGCTTTACCAAGCATCACACCCTCTGTTTTCTTAACTTCCTCTATAAGATTTACCAAAACCTCGGTATCCGTATCGGAAGAAAAGGTATACCCTCTTTTAGAAAGCTCTTTTTTTATAGATTCGTAATTCTCAATAATTCCGTTATGAATAATGACTAAGTCACCAGAATTAGAATAATGTGGGTGGGAATTCACATCATTAGGCTCTCCATGGGTAGCCCAACGTGTATGACCAATGCCCAAACTTCCTTTTTGCGATATTTCCTTTGCTTTATTTTTTAGGTCTTCTACTTTCCCTTTGGTTTTCGCAAGATTTATTTCGTTTCCATCAAACAAAGCGATACCTGCACTATCATATCCACGATATTCTAACCGTTGTAACCCTTTTATAATAATAGGAAAGGCATCCCTATGTCCAATATATCCTACAATTCCACACATAATTTTATACTGTTTGGTAGTTGTTGTGTTATAAATTCTTACGCAAAAGTAAACCAATACCTAAGAATCAAATTCTTATTCATGATATAGAACGTATATATTCTACAAAGTGATATAAAGAAGAGCTAAAAGTGTATAAATAAGGAACTAATCTACTTTGGTATAAGAAATTTCGAGCTTTAAACGTTTCTCAAAATCCGGGTCTGTATCGGGAATATTACTTCCGTATAGAACGGTACCCAAGGGCGTTAAGACCGAAGTTACCGGAATGAAGCTTTCCTCCCCACTAGATAACATGGCATTTGCTCCCGTAGTGGTAAGAATATTAGTAGTTAATGTAAGGCCCAAAGTTGCATTTTCAGCATCTCGTATTATTATACTATTAATGTGTTCTGTTATTTTAACAGTATATTTTATACCATCATCACCTGACTTTTCTATAACACCGTCGTAGTTAAGATACCTACCGAACAAATTCTCGGAAACACTGCGCTCCGTAGCAGGATTGTATAGTGGCGCATTTGTCTCGGTGTTGTAAAGGTATAGTCTTGGCGGCTCTATAGTCCCACCTACCATATCCAATTGGTCCCTATCTATGTAAAATACCAAATTCGCCTCATTAATAATCCAATTTTCGGCTTTTATTTGATTCACTATATCCAAGCCATTTTCTGGTTCAAATAGATTTATTTCAGTGAATATGCCGGCGCCTCCTTTAACATAAATTCTTGATGCGTTATCCCCTGTATCTAAAGCTTCTGTAATTGCGGAAGGATAGTCATCATTATTTAAAGTATTCACTGCATTTCCGTTAATCGGCGCTAAATTTGCCGCGGAAGAAATTAGGTTGATTCTAAAGTCCTTTTCCAAAATGGCAATGTTATCATCACCTGTACTCTCGGAATCATAAGAATCATGGGTATACGTGAGCACAATATTGGCCTGTCTAAAATCCAATAGCAACATTAGCCCTTCTGGGTCATCGCTGTTAAGCGAAAGGTGAATACCTCTTAGAAACGTAGTAAAGTTAGAGGCAGTGAATAATTCCGAACTGCCTTCTTTATCTAAAATATAATCTTGAAAAAACTGATTATCCAAAGGAACTCGAATCCCAGGATTCAGTTTTTCAAAAGTTAGGGACTCATCGATATCCACTGTCTCTTCGTCGTCCTCTTGTGCTATCAAAATTTCATTATCATCAATCACAAGTTCACCAGATACTTCTGAATCATACAAAACATCCGATACAAAATCTGGAGAAAACTGTTGTGAAGAAAAGTAAGATTGAGCTTCCTGAAAATTAGAATTCGGATCTAAGTCCCTTAAAAAGTAAGTAGAATGCTCTACCTTTAACTTAAAAGGAGCATCTATTGCTCCGTATATACTATCTAGTTCAATTTTCTTTGCAAAATTATTGGCGATAATGGTAACATCATCACTATCATTTTTACCGTCAAGGTTAGCATCTACGCTAGAACTATCCAAGGGATCAGTTCCGGATATACGCTCCGAAGTATTGGAAACTCCGTCTCCATCACTATCGTTCTCAGGGTCATCGGGCGCATCATCAAACTCATCCTCTACACCATCAGCATCCCGATCTCTAGCAGTACCAGAGGGGAAGTATGGTATATAAAGATAAACTTCCTTTACCGTTTCATTCTCTACAATAGTAGTTACAATAGCATCCGCATCGGACTCGTTCTCGGTGTCTTGTGAAAACAGTCCGAATGCTGGGTTGTAGGTTGATAGTTGTAATTGTGTAGTAACACTTCCTTGAGTATTGCCAAAAACAGGATCGTTGTACCTGCCTAATTGATATGACGTCAACTTGTTGGTTCGTACCGCATCAATGTTTCTGTTATACGCAAAAACATCAAACACTTGTTTTTCGGCAGTGAATGCTTCAGCACCAACCAAACCATCACCTATAGTTGTTAAATCTTCTTCGCAAGAGCTAAAAAACCCCATAGTTAGCACCAGACCCAGAACTATGGGAAACATACCTTTTCTAAAAAAATTCATTCAGATTATTTTAAAACTTCTGTGTTATAAAAATTGGCATACGCTTCCTCAAACTCTTGAACTGGAACGTATGGCAACACTGGTTTCTGTAGGTTGGCTATATGTGAATTTAATTCCTCTGGAATATCTTCGGAGGCTAAAATAACTGCATCTGAAAAATCCACAGCTACTTTTAACAAATTATTATAATTAGGAGTTGCCAAAGAGCTAATATCTTCCGCCGGAATACCATCAAAAGTAATTTTTTTAACCATGTCCTTATCCAGCTCACCTTCAAAGGTTTTACCATAAACGGAGATAACTATCTTACTATCTGCGAAAAGAGGCTCATCCGCATAATATTTTTTAAGATACAAAGGCAATAAGCTTGCCATCCAACCGTGAACATGAATAATATCTGGTGACCAGTTTAATTTTTTCACAGTCTCCATAACTCCTTTAGCAAAAAAGATTGCCCGTTGATCGTTATCTGGAAATAAGCTACCATCTTTATCAGTGAAAGTTGCTTTTCTTTTAAAATATTCCTCGTTATCAATAAAGTAAACTTGGATACGTTCTTTAGGAATAGATGCCACTTTAATGATTAATGGCATATCCATATCGTTGATAACCAAATTCATCCCAGACAATCTAATAACTTCATGAAGTTGATGTCTCCTTTCGTTAATGTTACCATATTTAGGCATAAAAATCCTGATTTGACCACCATTGCTGTTGACCATCTTAGGAGTTTCGTAGGACATTAAGGAAACTTCGTTTTCTGGTAGATAAGGCACTAATTCAGAAGATACAAACAATATCTTTTTACCATTCATAAAAGTTATTTTTTATTTTTCGCTCAAACGCAGGTGCAAAACTACAAAAAATATAGGTATTAGCAGTATTTATAGTAAGTTTGCTCGCCAATTTCAATTTTACATGTTAGCAATCCAGACAAAAAAAGCGCTTATAAAAAAGCTTCAAAGCTTACCAAATAATAAGCATCTTGGTTTAGTCCCTACTATGGGCGCACTGCATCAAGGCCATGCTTCTTTGATTAAAAAATCGGTACAAGAAAATAGTCATACTGTCGTTAGTGTTTTTGTGAATCCTACACAATTTAACAACACAGAAGACCTTGAAAAGTACCCTAAAACACTAGATGCGGACGTCAGTCTTATCAAAGAAATAAATCCTGAGATAATTGTATTTACACCCACGGCAAAAGAAGTATATGATACCGGCATCCATGCAAAAATCTATGATTTCAATGGGTTAGACAAGGTTATGGAAGGAGCATTTAGAGAAGGACACTTTAATGGCGTTGGGACTATTGTAGAAGCCTTGCTCACGTTAATAAAACCAAACAAGGCTTACTTTGGCGAGAAGGACTTTCAGCAATTGCGCATTATACAAAAGCTGACAGAAATTCAAAAAATACCGATTGAAATTGTTGGCTGTCCTATCGTGCGTGAAGCCCATGGTTTGGCCATGAGTTCCAGAAATGAAAGGTTGGATCCTATTTTACGACAAAAAGCTGGGTTTATATACGAAACCTTGCACACTGCCAAACAAAAATTTGGCACGGAAAATGCAGCTAATATTAAAGAATTGGTAACAGTTAAGTTTGCAAAGCATCCCGATTTTAAACTTGAATATTTTGAAATAACGGATGTAACCACCTTAACTCCTATCAAAGAAAAAATAAACAACACAAAATATAGAGCATTCATTGCAGTTTTTGCAGATGGCATAAGGCTAATAGACAATGTAGCGCTCAATTAATTACTTTTGTACTATGCAAATAGAGGTAGTAAAATCTAAAATACATCGGGTAAAGGTTACCGGGGCCGACTTAAATTACATCGGCAGCATTACCATTGACGAAGATTTAATGGATGCAGCAAATATAATACAAGGAGAAAAAGTACAAATAGTAAATAACAACAATGGAGAACGGTTAGAAACCTACGCGATACCTGGACCACGTGGTAGTGGCGAAATCACCTTAAACGGTGCCGCCTCTAGAAAAGTAGCTGTTGGAGATACACTTATACTCATCTGCTATGCCAGAATGGATATTGAAAAGGCTAAACAATTTAACCCATCACTAGTATTTCCCAACGAAGAGAATAACCTGTTGACTTAGTTTAATTAACTTGGTCGTGATTTAGTCCAAACTCAAAATAGATTTTGTCCAATTCCCTGAAAAAAATATTAAAAACCGCACTTCCGATAGCTATTGGTGCTTTTCTGGTACTTTATTGGTATTTTAAGACAGCGCCGTCCGATAGGGAGCAGATTGTTTTTTATATCAAGGAAGCAGATATTTTTTGGGTAACCTTATCCTTAATACTTGGTCTACTAGGTCATATTTCCAGAGCAATACGTTGGAATTATCTCTTGGAACCCTTGGGGTATAAGCCAAAACTCATCAATAATGTTTTGATGATTTTTATGGCGTATTTGGCAAATTTAGGAGTTCCGAGAACAGGTGAAATTCTTAGAGCAACAGCACTTAGGACCTACGAAGGAGTTCCTTTTGAGAAAGGCTTTGGAACTATTGTCACAGAGCGGGTCATCGACCTTTTTATGTTACTAACCGTAGTAATCATAGCACTTTTACTGCAAACCGATATCATTATTACCTTTTTTAAAGACCGAGGACTTAATCTAAATGGAATATTCCTACTTCTAGGAATTGGCATTCTAGGTTTTCTATTTTTTGTTCTTTTTATCAGAAAATCCAATTCTAAAATAGCGCTAAAAATCAAAGCTTTTGTAAAAGGCTTGTTGGATGGCGTTTTCAGTATTTTCAAAATGAAACGAAAGTGGTCATTTGTCTTCCATACCATATTCATTTGGGCATGCTACATTGGAATGATGTGGGTCATTAAATTTACAGTGCCAGCAACGGCAGACCTGTCTTTGAGCGAGATATTGGTAGCCTTTGTTTTTGGGGCTTTTGCCATGGCAACCACAAATGGGGGCGTTGGGCTTTTCCCTATATTGGTAAGTAAAGCTTTGGGCTTATTTGGAATTAACGAAGTGTCCGGAGATGCTTTTGGATGGATCATGTGGATAGCACAAACATTCATGGTCATTATTTTTGGTGCAATATCTTTTCTGCTATTACCGTTATTGAACAGAAACAAACAGTAGCCTAACTGTTGAAATCTGTACCATGCGCAACTTTTTATTCCTTACTATATTTTTTTTAGCCCTCTCTACATACGCCCAAACCACACAAGAGATCTTTGAATCCTTCAAACTTCAAGAACGACGGGATGTTCACTATTTTTTTCCCGAAAATCTTGATGAGACCAAAAAATACCCTCTAATTATAGTACTAGACGCTGAATATCTTTTTGAGCAAGTAGTGGCCACCTCTAAATTCTATAGTCTTTTCCACGGCGCCCCAGAAAGTATTGTAGTAGGTATAAACCAAAGCAAAAATGATCTGCGATTCGAGGATTGTGCCTTTGATTCTGAAAATGGATTGCCGGAGGAAAAAGCGAAGAAATTTTTTGAGTTTTTAGGTATGGAAATGATTCCATACCTAGACTTAAATTATAATACGGCACCTTTCAAAATGATAGTTGGGTATGACATAACTGCGAATTTTCAAAACTATTGGCTGTTTAAAGATCAATCCCTTTTCAATGCCTATGTAAGCATCTCGCCTACTTTGGCACCAGAAATGGAAAACCGTTTACCAAGCCGTTTGGGTAGTTTTGACAAGCAAATTTTCTACCAGCTTATCTTGGAAGGTGAGAAAACTAAAAGTACCGATGCGATAATGGCTATGAACAAAGAGATCAAGGTAATTGACAAAGAAAGCTTACACTACTTTTTTGACACCTATCCAGATGCAGACCATATTTCAGTTGCGACCTATGGCATAGGAAAAGCTTTTGATAATATTTTTGGCATGTTCAAACCTATAAGTCCAACTGAATATAGAACTCAGATATTGACCTCAGAAGAACCCGCTTTTAACTATCTAGAAAAGAAATATAAAGATATTGAGGACCTATTTGGTTTTAGTAAACCTGTAGCGTTGAACGATATCATGGCCATTTATGCAGCTAGCAGGAAAAAGGAAGATTACGAGTCCTTAAAACCACTTTCCGATCTATGCAAGAAGCAATATCCAGACACTATGCTTGGATTTTATTTCGAAGGCGAATATTACGAACAAATGGGAGAGCCTAAAAAAGCAATGAAAACTTTTGAAAAATCGTTCCAAATGGAAGAGATAGATTTCCTTACCAAAGACTTGGCACTTGAAAAAATAGATGCCATAAAAGCCGATTTTGGTTTTTAAGACCACCCAAATCCTACCCCAAATCTTAACACCTACCGCTTATGATAAAAATCGACTCCAAGTACTTCATCGTCTCAGGCATCTTGTTTACTTATTTTGGACTAAAAGGGGAATTTATCTTGGTCTATAATGGGCTTTCACTTCTTATGGCATTTGCCTCCTTTTTTATAGCCTTTAGCGAATTTAACAATAGTGAGTCCGAAAATTAGTAATCCTTTATAAGGATCTGGTATCGGCAATTTTGAAACTTCTTGCTACCTTTAACCCAAACGGGGAATACTAAAGATGGCCAAGACAAAAACATCATTTTTTTGCCAAAACTGTGGCACGCAACATGCCAAGTGGGTGGGACAATGTACCGCATGTAAACAATGGAACACGGTTGTAGAAGAAGTTGTTCAAAAAGAGGATAAGGTACGTTGGAAAACACCGACCAACACCGCAAAAAAAGTTTCTAAACCCTTGTTAGTAAATGAGATAAGCACAGAGAAAGAGCTGCGTTTAGACACCTATAACCTAGAGTTTAATCGGGTTCTTGGTGGCGGTTTGGTTCCAGGGGCATTAGTACTTATAGGTGGTGAGCCTGGTGTTGGCAAAAGCACCTTGCTTTTACAGATTGCGTTACAATTACCATACAAAACGCTCTACGTCTCTGGGGAAGAAAGTCAAAAGCAAATAAAGATGCGTGCTGATCGCATTCATCCCAACAGCCAAACTTGCTTTATCCTTACCGAAACCAAAACACAGAATATTTTTAAACAGATAGAAGTCACCGAACCGGATATTGTGGTAATCGATTCTATTCAAACCTTGCACTCAGACCATATAGAATCGGCTGCAGGAAGTATTTCTCAAATTCGGGAATGTACGGCTGAGCTCATAAAGTTTGCCAAGGAGACCAATACCCCAGTACTCCTTATTGGCCACATTACAAAAGACGGCTCGATCGCAGGCCCGAAGATTTTAGAACACATGGTGGATACCGTTTTACAGTTTGAAGGCGACCGCAACTACGTATATAGAATCTTAAGGTCATTAAAGAACCGCTTTGGTTCCACCGCCGAATTGGGTATTTATGAAATGCAAGGAAATGGATTAAGACAAGTAAACAATCCTTCCGAAGTACTAATATCTAAGAATGACGAAGGCCTTAGTGGAACTGCTATTGCCTCTACGGTAGAAGGAATGCGACCACTTCTGATTGAAATTCAAGCACTGGTAAGCACCGCTGTTTATGGAACTCCACAACGCTCCACAACGGGGTACAATGCCAAAAGATTAAACATGTTATTGGCAGTGCTTGAAAAACGCGCCGGATTCCGACTTGCAGCAAAAGATGTCTTCTTGAATATTACTGGGGGCATCTCTGTTGATGACCCAGCTATTGACTTGGCGGTCATCGCTGCAATACTATCTAGTAACGAGGACATCCCTATAGAAAAAGGTATATGCTTCGCTGCAGAAGTGGGATTAGCTGGAGAGGTTAGACCCGTACAACGTGTTGATCAACGTATCATGGAAGCTGAAAAATTGGGCTATACCACTATCATCGTATCCAAGAATAATAAAATAGGACTCAAAAACACTAAAATAAAGGTGTTGATGGCAACCAAAATAGAAGATGTTGTCCGTAATTTATTTGGCTAACGTTTATCTCTCATAATTCTGGCTCCGACCATGATGATAATGATAACTGCAACAATCAGTAGAATTTGACCAAAACCTACTTTAAGAAATATAAGCTTCTCCATTTTATGGCGCTGGATTAGGAATTTGATTGTGAATAATTTCAATACCCTTTAAAACTTCTTCTGAAAGTTCTACATCAATACTCAAAATGTTTTCTTTCAACTGTTTTAAAGACGTTGCTCCAATAATATTACTGGTAACAAAAGGTCTAGTATTTACAAAAGCAAGCGACATCTGAGCTAAAGACAAATCGTTTGCCTGGGCCAATTCATAGTATTGCTGGGTAGCTTGAGTAGCTATTTCTCCAATATATCTGCTAAAGTTGGGGAATAAAGAGATTCTAGACCCTTCCGGCATCCTTCCTCCTAAATATTTACCACTCAGGGCTCCAAACCCTAATGGAGAGTAGGCCAACAAACCAATTTTTTCACGCAAAGAAATCTCGGAAAGACCAACTTCAAAAAGTCGATTCAGAAGACTGTACGGATTTTGTATGGTAATACTTCTTGGCAAAGTAGCATGTACTTTACTCTCCTCAAGGTATCGCATAGTTCCCCAAGGGGTTTCATTTGAGATACCTACATGTCTTATCTTACCTTCACGTACTAAATCGCGTAATGTTTCTAAAACCTGATGAACGTTATCCTCCCAATGATCGGAAATGTCATGCTCATACCCACGTTTACCAAAATAGTTCGTATTCCTTTCCGGCCAGTGTAATTGGTATAAATCTATATAGTCTGTCTGTAATCGCTCCAAACTACCTTCAACGGCATTTATAATAGACTCCCTTGAAAAACCAGTGGTACGTATAAATTTAGTGTAGTCCCCGTTGCCCGCGATTTTAGAGGCCAAAACAACTTTATCCCTATTACCGTTCTTTTTAAACCAGCTACCAATAATATTTTCTGTATGACCATACCGATCCGCATGTGCCGGTACTGGATACAGTTCTGCCGTATCAAAAAAATTAACTCCTTGCTCCAAGGCATAATCCATCTGTTGGTGTCCTTCTTCCTCTGTGTTTTGTTTGCCCCAAGTCATGGTGCCAAGGCAAATTTTACTTACTTCAATACTCGTGTGTGGAAGGTGAGTGTACTTCATACTATTTGGAAATTATCAATTTTTAAACCAGCAAAATTACTAAATAAAATATCTATTTTGGACTGCAATCCATAATTACGATATCCTAAAATGCTATGGTGCTATATTGGTCAACAATAGGACCTGAGGAAACACTGTAACTCCTGTATTTACAGAAATAGACATCATCTCCTGAATGTTATAAATAAAGGTTCCCAATAGTACATCCATACGCTCATCATTGTTAAAATCTCCTACTTCCATTGTAAGCCAATTTCCATGAATAGGAACTTCCATATACGTTGGGGTAAAATCTAAATTCCCATTATTTCTCAAATAAACAATACTCTCCTTGGCAATTCGATTTTCGGTATATTCAGAATAGAGCGCAGCACCGATGATGTCTAAATCTCCATCATTATCAAAATCTCTAGCCATAGCTTTACCACAATCATACATGGGATAGAAAAACGATTCGTTAAACACATCTTTACCATCATTAAGAAAAATTCGGATACCGTGGTAGGGTTTATCTAATGGTGAATAATCTCTATTATCACCATTGGACACCAAAATATCTTGATGGCCGTCTGCATTAAAATCCGCCAATTCAAAATAACTAGTTCCATTTACGGCATCAAAACTCAATATCGTTTTTTCCTCAAAGGAGTTGTCCCCGGTATTGTAATAAATAACTATTTGTTCCCTAGCTTGGGTCATTAGCGCTACAATATCCGGTTTACCGTCTTTGTTAAAGTCGTTTATTTCTACTTTTCTGGTTCCCGGAAGTGTATTCAGCACTCGTTCTTTTGAAGAATCAAAATTATCGAACCAAGAAAGCTTACCACCATAATGTCCAAAACTACAGAGTACCAAGTCCTGTTTTCCATCAGCATTTAGGTCTTCTGTCACAAAATTTACCGGACGTTTTAAATTTGAAAATAGAGTTTCTCCACCTGTCCCAGAAATTCCTTCCATACGATACAGATTACCCAATGACTGATCTGAAGGCGAAAGTTTCCCCACGGTTAGAAGCAATGGGTTTCCCTGGGCATCAAAATCTAAATGTGAAGCCGGACTATCCAAGGTATATGTATTTAGCATATTACCATTATTATCTAGCACATAAAGGTTTTTATAATCTCCAATGTATAACTTAGAGGAAGATGCATCATAACGCAAAAGACTTACTTGAGGTAGTTTAGAATCACCAATATTAATCGTCTGAGCCTTAAAGGGAAATATAGCTTCTGAAACTTCCTTGCTTCTAACCACAGTAGGTAATTTCTTAGGAGCATTTTCTAAATAGTACTCCTTTACCAAGCTCCAGTCTTCTTTTGAAATTAAGGGATAATCTGGATACACTTTTAATTCGCGTACAAGTTTGGCTTCTTGGGCTTCCATATCCGAATCCCATGTTTTACCGTCAATCTTGAGTCCTAGTCTCAAGCCCATATTAGGAAGTACACTATTTTTCCAAGTTGCTATATCCAAAGATTTAGGGTCTGGTAATTTATGACAAGTTGCACAATAGATAGATGCCAACTTTTTTCCTTGATTATCAGGTTCAGATTGTGAACGCAACAAGACGTACTCCTTTGAGGCGTTGCTTTGTGCAAAAAAACAAAGAACGATTAGCAAAGGAAAACTAAGAAGAAGAAATTTTTTGGACATAACATAAATATTAATCAACCTCAACTAAGATAGGACAGTGATCGCTGTGTTTAGCTTCCGATAAGATAATGGAACGCTTCAACCTGTCCCCCAAAGTTTCGGCTACCATTGCGTAATCCAACCGCCAACCCTTGTTATTATTTCTTGCGTTGGCGCGGTAACTCCACCAAGTATAATTCTCGGCCTCCTTGTTAAAGTGCCTAAAACTGTCTATAAATCCACTTTTCATCAAATTGCCGAGCCATTCACGTTCTACAGGTAAAAAACCGGAGACATTTTTAAGTCCTACAGGGTTATGTATATCTATGGTTTCATGGCAAATATTAAAATCTCCCAAAACAATAAGGTTTGGTCGGTCCATTTTCAAGTCATCAAAATATCCTTGAATTTCATCCATATAATTCAGCTTAAACTCTAGCCTATTTATATTAGTCCCCGAAGGAAGATACATACTCATAACAGATACATCCCCAAAATCTGCGCGGATATTTCGTCCTTCAAAATCCATGGTTTTTATTCCAGTTCCAAACTCAATATGATCTGGTTTCTTTTTAGATAGAATCGCAACACCACTATACCCTTTTTTTTGCGCACTATACCAGTAGGTATTGGGGTAGCCTGCGGCTTCAAAAACAGACAGGTCTAGTTGATCCTCCTGTGCCTTTATTTCCTGTAAACAAACTACGTCAGGATCTACGATTTGTAACCAATCCAGAAATCCCTTTTTCAAGGCTGCGCGTATTCCGTTTACGTTATATGATACTATTTTCACGGCTTGCTATTTTTTATCGAAAATAAGCATTGTTCACTTTTTAAACTATGAATAGGGCAATATATATACGAAATAGTATCTCTTATAATCTGTATTCATATACCATAAGCTTATCCTAATATTGAAGTCGCTAATTCGACAAACGGCAAGAATTGGTACGATATTTGTCCTATATTACACAAAAAAATAAGCGACCGTTCCTATGAAAAAAATAAGATTACTATTTGGTTTGTTGTTTCTATCTCTTGGCTGTATTAATGCACAAGATTCAATAAATCTGAAAATTAACAAAAATGAGGTAAAATGGAATTTGCTTAATCTCGTAGCTTTTAAATATTTGGATGCTTCTTATGAACGAATTATAGATGAAGAATCCTCTTTTGGCGTTGCCGGACTTATTAATCTAGGGGAAGAATACGATACGTATGATTATCTAAGGGAATTTTCCATTACGCCCTATTACCGCAGGTATTTCTCCAAAGGATACGCAAAGGGTTTTTTTGTAGAGGGCTTTGGCATGTTAAACCAACATGCTGATGAGATCTCATCAAATTTTGATGAAACTACACAAGACTTCACTTACAACACAGAAAAATATACAGATTTTGCCATTGGCGTTTCTGTTGGGGGAAAATTCATTTCAAAAAGAGGTTTTGTAGCTGAGGTATATGGTGGTATTGGGCGTAACTTACTAAATTCTGATAACCCAGTAGATGTAGTTGGTCGCGGTGGCATCTCGCTAGGCTTTCGCTTTTAATCCTTACTTTTGAGAGCTTACTTTAAGGGCATGAAGTCGTATTCATTTTTATTATTTTTTTTGTTTATTTCGTACTATGGTTGGACCCAAAAACCGGTAAACAAAGATAGCGTTACCCAACTGGACGAGGTTATATTGCTGGATGCGATCAAAAAGAAAAACGCAGTAGGTATAATTCCATCAGAAATTATAGCTGCACGTACTTTTCAAAATTACAGCCCAGTTTCCATGGTGCCTGCCATGAATCAAATTCCTGGTGTTTATGTCTTTTCGGGGGCACTGAATACCAATAGGATTACGATCAGAGGTATTGGGGCTAGAACACTTTTTGGAACTGATAAACTACGTATGTATTATGGAGATATTCCTGTTACAGATGGATCAGGATTTTCGACTATAGAAGCATTTGACTTAGAAAACCTTAGTCAAATAGAGGTTATTAAAGGACCTAAAGCAAGTACTTATGGAGCTAATTTAGGGGGTGCTATAATTTTAGGACCAAAAGAAGCCTTGGGCGTTTCTACAAATTTCTCCAATAATCTCACTTTGGGCTCCTTCGGCCTTTTGAAAAATAACCTATCCTTTAACCATTATGACGGCAAACTACGATTGGGATTGCAATACGGTCATCTAGAAACAAATGGCTACCGAGAGAATAGTACTTTTGAACGCGATGGTCTGCTTCTGAATACTTCATACCAAATTAACAAGAAGAACAATATCTCTCTGCTGATAAACCATATAGATTTTACAGCACAAATACCAAGTTCCTTAGGCGCAACCGCTTTTGCTGAAGACCCGCAACAAGCTACCTTTACATGGAGAGCATCTCAGGGTTTTGAAGCCAATAACTACACTTTAGTAGGGCTTAACCTTGGACATCGATTTAATGATAGTTTTCAAAATTCTACCAGTGTATTTTATACCTATTTGGACAAAGAAGAAGCAAGGCCTTTTGGTATTTTAGAGGAAATCACAAAAGGATACGGACTTAGAACCCACTTTTCAGGAACATTTGACTTTAATGAGCGGTCCAGTCGGTATACCTTTGGAGGTGAACTCTTTAAAGACGAATACGATTGGGACGAATTTGAAAATCTATATGAAGAAAACAACGGTAACGGGAGTGTAAAAGGAAACCAATTTGCCCGCAACAAGGAATTTAGAAGTCAGTGGAATCTTTTTGGTACGCTTCTACTTCCTATTTTCAACAAGTTTTCAGCGCAACTTGGGTTAAACATTAATAAAACCCAGTACAAATACAAGGACCTTTTCAACCTTGGAAATGAAAATAAAAGTGCTGATAGAAATTTTAACGCCATTGTATTACCAAGTCTTAATCTTGCTTATGAATTCACGAAGAATCATGAGGTATTTGCCAATATTAGTCGAGGATTTTCTAATCCCACAGTTGAGGAAACCCTTACCCCAGATGGTGTAATCAATCCTGATATTGCCCAAGAAACCGGAATAAACTATGAATTGGGTACACGATTGTTATTGAATGAAAGTAGATTTAAAATAGAGATGACCCTATATCAAATGAATATTGAAAACCTGTTGGTTGGTGAACGTATTGCTGAAGACCGATTTGTAGGCAGAAATGCTGGAAAAACAAGACATCGTGGTATAGAATTAGGGTTGAATTACAACTGGGATGTTTCAAAAAATTTACAAATAGCACCGTTTATAAACTACACCTTTAACGACCATAGTTTTATCGAATTTAATGACGAAGGTGTTGATTATTCTGGAAACGCACTTACGGGAGTACCTAAACTTACGGGTGCTTCCGGACTCCAATTACGTTTGTTTCAAAATTTTTATTGGAATACCACCCATCAATATGTAAGCAATATACCACTAACCGATGCTGGTAATTTGGATAGTGATTCCTTTTCAGTCTTTACCACCCGGTTGGGGTATTTTAAAAAGGTAACCGCTAATTTCACTCTAGGTATCGACTTTGGAATTAACAATCTGTTTGATACTGTTTATGCACAATCCGTACTTATTAACACCCAAGGATTTGGTGGTCGTGAACCACGTTATTTTTATCCGGGCGATGCCCGGAATTACTATGCGAGTTTACGATTTGGGTATAAGATTTAATCCATTTTTTTAAGCCAAGTCTTCATATCTACAGCTTGGTGTATAATCGCTTTTAAATCGTCAATAGCCACACGCTCCTGTTCCATAGAATCTCGATGACGGATTGTTACCGTCCGATCTTCTAAGGTTTGATGATCTACGGTGATACAAAACGGTGTTCCGTTAGCATCCTGCCTTCTGTATCTTCGGCCAACAGCATCTTTCTCGTCATACGTTACGTTAAAATCCCATTTTAAATCGTCCACGATGGCGTGAGCAACATCAGGAAGACCATCTTTCTTAACTAATGGGAAGATAGCTGCTTTTGTAGGCGCTAACACCGCAGGTAGCTTTAAAACGGTTCTGGTAGTGCCATTTTCCAATGCCTCCTCTTCCAAAGAATTAGAGAAAACAGCCAAGAACATCCGATCTAACCCAATGGAAGTTTCTAAAACATAGGGTATATAGTTCTTATTGGTCTCGTGATCAAAGTACTGTAGTTTTTTGTTAGAAAACTTTTCATGACTTCCTAGGTCAAAATCTGTTCTAGAGTGTATTCCTTCTAATTCCTTAAATCCAAAGGGGAAACGAAATTCTATATCCGAGGCAGCATCTGCATAATGTGCTAATTTATCGTGATCATGGAAGCGATAATTATCTTGACCTAAACCTAAAGAAAGGTGCCATTTCATTCGCTTTTCTTTCCACGTATCATACCATTCCTTTTGTGTTCCAGGCTGAATAAAAAACTGCATTTCCATTTGTTCGAACTCACGCATCCTGAAAATGAATTGTCTGGCCACAATTTCGTTTCTAAATGCTTTCCCGGTCTGCGCAATTCCAAAAGGAATTTTCATGCGTCCACTTTTCTGTACGTTCAAAAAGTTGACAAAAATACCTTGGGCGGTTTCCGGTCTTAAATACAAATCCATAGCGCTTTCTGCAGTGGCACCCAATTTGGTGCCAAACATTAAGTTGAACTGCTTTACATCTGTCCAATTTTTAGATCCGGACATAGGACAAGCTATATCCAATTCCTCTATTAGCGCTTTAACATCAGCTAAATCTTCATTTCCTAAGGAATTTCCCATCCTTTTTAAGATAGCATCACCCTGTTCTTTATAATCTACAACCCTCTGGTTGGTAGACAGAAACTGCTCCTTGTCAAAACTATCTCCAAAACGTTTCGCAGCTTTTTTTACTTCCTTCTCTATTTTGGAATCCAGCTTACCAACATAATCCTCTATTAAAACATCTGCCCGATATCTTTTTTTAGAATCCTTGTTATCTATCAGAGGGTCGTTAAAAGCATCAACATGGCCGGAAGCCTTCCAGATGGTAGGGTGCATAAATATGGCAGAATCCAAGCCAACAATATTATCGTTTAGCTGCACCATGGCTTTCCACCAATACTCGCGGATATTTTTTTTGAGTTCAGCCCCATTTTGACCGTAGTCATAAACTGCGCTTAGCCCGTCGTAAATTTCACTGGATTGGAATACATATCCGTATTCCTTTGCGTGGGATATAACTTTCTTAAATTTATCTTCTTGATTTGCCATGTGGCAAAAATAGAATTTTAGAGGTAAAGAAGTATAATTATTTCAACTGAAATTCTGAAGAGGTAATTAAACGCTCATCCTCAAAAACATTGAGCGTATATATACCTTCTTTTAATGACCCCTCGGGAACAGTAATAACCTCACAAACCGACGTCTCGCTTCCCAAAAACACGAATTCTACACGCTTACTATACACATTACCGTTTACGGTAATTGTATTGGCATTATCCTCCACAATTTGCTTATCAGGATCAAGGAATTGTAAGTAAATAACTTTTTCAGACTCCACTTCACTGGGGTCCTTAAGGATGGTTACACAACCTCTTAATTTTTCTATGGTAGATGCCTTGTTTGTGCCTACTGGTCTAGAACTTCTCATCCTAAAACCTCGCCCTTCGGCAAAATCCATTTTTAAATAGCTCTTAGTCTTCAGCTTTTGGTTGAGTTCTAATATTTTTCTGCGTTGTAAAGCTTCCGCTTCTGCAAGGGAACTACTGTTGGCACGTAAAAGCTCAACTTCATTTCTGGTATCCTCGTACTTTTCAGTCAAGAGCATACTGTTATACCTAAGGAAATTATTCTTTAACCTAAGACTATCATTCTTGGCCTGTAGCCTGCGAAGTTCTGTTTTAAACTCTCTTAACTTACCAATAGTAAAGGTTAATCTTCCTACGGAATCTAATAATTGTTGCACCCTGTATTTAGAATCTTGAAGCTCAATATCGTTAACCTCATTTAATGTGGATAAACGATTTACATCAGCCTTCATTAACGTTAGGTCACTTACCAAAATATTCTTTTCCTTTTCTAAAAAACTTATTTGTGAACTAGATTGAGCATGACTGTAGTAAAAAGCAATTAGAATACCTATGACAACCGCAACCAAAGCAGCAAGGATTATATTATAATTGAATTTGTTATCTTGACTCTCCATCAAAAAAAGATTTGCCCTTAAGTAGGTTATTAAAAATTACAAGATTGTGACTCGTAACAAGCTGTCAAATATAATAAACGATATAACCACCCTCTTATTACCTCTAGTATGTTTTGGATGTAATGCACGATTATATAGAGGAGAGAAGCACCTATGTACCGTTTGTCGACATCAATTACCACTCACCGAGTACACATTCAAGGTTGAAAACCCGATTGACCGCATTTTTTACGGTCGAATTGATATAAAGAAGGCTAATTCCTTTCTTTTTTTTAATAAATATGGTGTTGTGAAAAATTTAATACACCATTTAAAGTACAAAGGACAAGAACAAATAGGAGGGTTTTTGGGAGACTGGTTTGGTCATATACTAAAGGAAAACAATCATCTTACAGAGATAGACTACGTAATTCCGGTTCCCTTGCATAGGAAAAAATTAAAAAAAAGAGGGTACAACCAAACGTCACTTTTCGCTAAGCGTCTTGCTTTTCATATCAATAGCACCTATAATGATCAATTGCTTATTAAAACGGCCAACACCAGGACACAAACAAAAAAAACTAGGTTAAATCGTTGGTATGATAATAGGTCTCTTTACGAGGTAAGCAACAAAGAAAGGCTCAAGAACAAGAAAATTCTTTTAGTAGACGATGTAATAACTACTGGCGCCACTATGGAACTTTGTGCAACCATTATTAAAAAAGTACCGGGAACAATAGTATATATAGCAAGTATGGCCGTGGTTAAATAAGTTCCTTTTCTATAAAATATGTTGTTTCTTTGTGTGAGAGAACTACCTGCATGTTACGAAAAATATTAGCTGTCCTTTTTGTGTTTTTTATGGCCTTAGCATTTTACCAATGTGCCCAGAAAGGCAGACCTACTGGCGGACCTAAAGATGAAACACCACCTGTACTACTTAAGGCGGAACCGGAAAACATGACCATTAATTTTAAGACACAAAAGATTAGGCTGTATTTTGATGAGCTAGTAAAGTTAAAGGATGTACAAGAGCAACTCATTGTATCTCCCCCCTTAAAATATCAACCATTACTTAGTCCACAAGGAGGAGCGAGTAAATTTATAGAAATTACTATTAAGGACACCCTTTTAGAAAATACCACCTACACCTTAAATTTTGGTCAGAGCATTGTGGACAACAACGAGGGTAATCCGAACAGCTTCTTAACGTATGTCTTTTCTACCGGCACCTATATTGACTCTTTGGAGCTTTCAGGAGTTGTCAAGGATGCCTTCAATAAAGCAGCGGATGACTTTATAAGTGTTATGTTATATAAAATAGATTCTGTCTATACGGATTCTACGGTATACCAGAAACCTCCAAATTATATTACCAATACCTTGGACAGTACCGTAATTTTTAGGCTTAAAAATCTTAAAGAAGGAACCTATGCTCTTTTTGCTATTAAGGATGCTGCAAAGGACAATATCTTTAATCAGAAAACAGATAAGATTGGATTTATAAAAGACACGGTGCATCTCCCAACGGATTCTATTTATTTGTTGAATCTATTTAAGGAAGTTCCAGATTACGCAGTAGCAGTGCCCTCTTTAGCGGCCAAGAATAAAATTATTTTTGGCTATTACGGTAACGGAGATGATATTCAAATAAATGCACTAACACAACTACCGGATACCGTTAAGTACACCATTATAAAAGAACCAAAAAAGGATACTTTAAACTATTGGTTTACTCCTTTTGAAATGGATTCTATCATTTTTACCGTAACCAATGAAACTCAAAAGGTACTGGACACCTTTACCGTTAAAAACAGAAAAGTGGAATTGGACTCCTTAGTGCTCATTGCAAACCAAAGGGGAAACCTTAAGTTTGACCAACCGCTGAGCATAAAAGCCAACACCCCCTTAGTACAAGTTGATAGCTCTAAAATTAATTTCATAAACAAAGATTCGTTAAAAGTAAGGTATACCCTAGTATTGGATACTCTTAACAATAGCCTTGATTTTGATTTTGACTTGGAACCCAACGAAAAATATATCATACAACTATTGCCAGGAACGGTGTTAGATTTCTTTGAGAACAGAAACGACACCATCAACTATTTCTTTAAAACAAAAAGTCTAGCGGATTATGGGAATTTACAACTAAACCTAAACGGAGATAGTTTTTCCTACCCTATTATTGTGCAGCTTTTAAATGAAAAAGAAGAGCTGCAACGGGAAATCTATGCCGAAGGTCCACAACTTTTTGAATTCAATAATTTGGATCCCTCTAACTATTTGGTGCGTGTCATTTTTGATGAAAACGGAAACGGAAAATGGGACACAGGAAATTATTTTGAACGCCTACAACCAGAAAGAGTAAGTTATTATCCTGGCGCAATAGAAATACGCGCCAATTGGGAAAAAATAGAAACCTTTACTCTAAGAGACTAAATTTGTCCCTATCATTCAGAAACCTCAAGCTTTTTCTAGTTTCGGACAAGTGTTTTTTGGTCAAGGTTACTTCTAAAATTTCCTCGATAACCGAAAAAATCAATTGTTTCCCCAGGGTGTCATAAACCGAAGAATGGCCTGAATAAGTATGCCCCTTAGCATCTGTTCCTATCCTATTTACTCCCAAACAGTACGCCATGTTTTCAATGGCCCGAGCCTTTAATAAGGTATCCCAAGCTTCTACCCTAGGTTTTGGCCAATTAGCAACGTAAAGAAGAACATCGTATTCCGCAGTATTTCTACTCCAAACAGGGAAACGAAGATCATAACAGATCAAGGGACAAAAAGTAAACCCCTTATATTTTACCAAAAGCAGTTTTTTACCCGATGTATATTTTTCATGCTCTCCAGCCAAAGTAAACGTATGTCTTTTATCATAACTGGAGATGTTGCCGTCCGGCTTAACAAATAATAACCTATTGTAATTCTTAGAACCCTCCCGATATACAATACTACCCACTATTGCTGCTTTGAACCTAAGTGACATCTGCTGCATCCAACTTACCGTTTTCTGTGCTTCTTCCGGTGAAATATTTTCTGGTGACATTGTAAAACCAGTAGTAAACATTTCTGGGAGGACAATCACATCTACATCCGAGGAAACCGATTCAATTTTTTTTGAGAATACAGCTCGGTTCTCCTCCGGATTTTCCCAAATAAGAGGCGCTTGGATTAATGCAATTTTAAGATTTTCTTCCATTTTAGAAATTAAATATACTATGATTTTTTTATAAATCGATACTCTGTAAACACATCCATTTCCTACCTGTTGGTCTATTAAACATTTAGTCAATAAACATCCTTAATTAAAGGTAATTTAGCATCCTGACTCTTACAGGAATCATTTTCAATTTTACAATAAAAACGCGTAGTGCCAAATAGCTTAGAATAATACAGATAGTGGTTTTGTCCAATATTACTTAACTTCCAATAAATCTATCAATTTAGCTGCACCTTGTAACTTTGCATGATCTAAAGCCGTATTTCCTCTTGCATCCTTTATAGCGGTGTCGGCGCCATGCATAAGAAGTATTTGAGTTATGTCCAACCTATTAAAAGTAACCGCATATATCAATGCACTAGAGCCCATAGTATTTCGTTCATTTACATTTGCACCTTTTTCAATTAATTTTTGGGCCAACTGGGTAAAACCTTTGAAGCAAACACCCATTAATGCAGTGTTTCCCGTACCATCCTTTTCGTCAATCAAAGCACCCTTTTCCAATAAAAAATCGGTGATTTCAATCTGATTATAATATGTTGCAAGAATTAACGGAGTACTACCACGGGAATCTCTTGTATGCAGCAAAGGGAGGTCATTTTCAATCATTTTTTTGATTGTTGGCATATCTCCATTCCGTATTGCAGTGAAAAAAACATCCTTGTTTTCCATCTTAAATATAATATAGCGTGGAACGAATGTCCGAAATGTTTTTAGACATATATGATTAATTCTATAAATAAATCCAAAACCTTATACTAGGGCGAGTATTTAGAATTTTCTTCTAAACCATAATCACCTTGCTTCATTCTTTGGTTTATGAAATAGGTGAAAATGAACCATCCCTAAAAAAACGCCTAAGGGAAAATAATTTATTGTATCAGATAGTTCCTCTTTTCATTATAAGAAAATGGAGCTAAAAAAAAAGCTTTCCCATTGCAAGTAAATACATTATGAGGTTAATTACTGCTTCTGATTTGGAGGACTTGAAAATCCATTTAAAGTAATAAAGTGCAAGAATCTGAAAATCAATATCTTACAATTTAATATTTTCCTACAAAAAATAGTAATTATTTTCTTACCTTTATTTTGTATTTCTAAATCTACTTATTGGAAACTATACCGTTTAGCCTTTTGGTAAAAGATTCTTTAGATGCAGTGGTCATCCTAGATAAACAGCTCTTAATTGTTAACTATTCAACCACTTTTCTAAATAATTTTGCAAACAAATATGAAGACATTCATGGTAAACAAATCATTGAAGTTATTACAAATACTCCTCCACAATTAGTACAAGAATTAAAAGAAGGTTTAAAAGGAGTTGTCCTACTAAATCCAGGCATAAAGTACATCCTTCCCAACGGCCATACCTGTTGGGTAAAATGGAAGCTACAACCACTTAAAGATGCCATGGACATTGTAAAGGGTGTCATGCTCATCTTAGAGGATATTACCGAGAGTAAAAGAAACAATGACCTATTGCTAAGGGCAGAAATAGTTTCAAGAACGGGGAGTTGGGAGGTAGACTTGGTTCAGAATAAACTATTCTGGAGTCCAATGACACGAATCATACATGAAGTAGAACCCGACTACATACCCACACTTGAGGGCGGTATAAATTTTTATAAAGAAGGCCTATACAGAAACCTAATTTCGGAATTGGTAAATGATGCAATGGTTGAAGGTACTGCATGGGATACGGAATTGATTATAGTCACCAAAAAAGGCAATGAAGTTTGGATTAGGGCAAAAGGCGAGGCAGAAATTGTTAACGGTACCTGTTTACGTATTTCGGGAACATTTCAAGATATCGATGCAAAAAAAAAATCGGAACTAAAATATAAAGAAACTGCTGAACGATTAAAAATTGCCACAAGCAACGCTAAAATTGGTGTTTGGGAATATAATGTTCTAAATGACCAATTGTTGTGGGACGACAATATGTATCATTTATATGGTGTATCTAATACAGAGTTTTCAGGGGTCTATGAGGCTTGGCAAGCCGCGGTGCACCCAGATGACAAAAAAAGAGGTATGCTTGAAGTCGAAAAGGCTATAACAGGCGAAAAGGATTTTGATACGGAGTTTAGGGTAATTTGGCCTAATGGTGCTATAAAATACATTAAGGCAATAGCAAGGACAGAAAGAGACCCAGAAGGCACTGCAATTAAAATGATAGGGACCAATTGGGATATCACAGAGTTGAAAAGTACAAAGTTAGAATTAGAGCGGAACCAGGAATCGTTCCTTGACACTTTTACCAACTCTTCTATTGGTATGGCCTTAGTTGGTTTAGACGGTAAATGGATCCGTATCAATAATGGCATCTGTACTAGTTTGGGATACACAGAAGAGGAATTGTTAAAAACTACATTTAAGGATATAACGCATCCTGAAGATCTAGACCAGGGACTTATGCTGATGCAGGAAATTGTATGTGGAAAACGGGATAGTTATCAACTTGAAAAAAAATATTTCCATAAAAATGGTAAGCTCGTGTATGCCATTGTTACGGTTACTGTAGTTAAGGATATACATAATCAAATTTCCCACTTTATTGCTCAAGTTTTGGATATTACTTCGAGAATCACAGCAGAAAAACAATTGAAGTCCCTACTATCGGTAACTAAAACACAAAATGAAAGCCTTCTTAATTTTGCTCATATTGTTTCCCATAACCTTAGGTCACATTCCAGCAATATGTCTATGTTGGCAAAGTTCTTAATGGAAGAAGAAAATCAGAAAGAACAAAAAAACATACATCGAATGCTTATTGACGCAACCAATGGCCTGTCTGAGACCATACAACATCTTAACGAGGTAGTTCAAGTAAAGACGGACTCCTCAAAAAATATGAAATCCATCAATCTTTTAGACTACATTATAAACATAGAAAACAGTATTCAAGGTTTACTAAATACCAAGGAAGCCAAAACACTGCTGAAAGTATCAGAAAACCACAATGTTATGGCAGTGCCAGCCTATTTGGAAAGCATATTACTAAATTTATATACGAATGCCTTGAAGTATAGTTCAGAAAAAAGAAAGCCAATCCTGAATATTTCTTCCACCCTTACTAACGATTCTTTAATAGTCAAATTTAGCGATAACGGCCAGGGTATTGATTTAAAAAGACATGGTAATAAATTATTTGGAATGTATAAGACATTTCACAAACATAAAGAAGCTAAAGGTATTGGGTTGTTCATTACAAAAAATCAAATAGAATCTATGAATGGGACCATTACCGTAGAAAGTTTGCCAGATATAGGCACCACTTTCATAATTACTTTAAAACAAGGATAGTAAAAAAATATGCACAAACTAAAAAACTGCTGTATTATAGATGATGATCCTATATTTATTTATGGTACTAAACGTATTATGAAAGAAACTGACTTTTGTGATACTATCATGGTTTACAATAATGGTGAAGATGCATTGCACGGTATTAGGAATACTTACGAGGCCACAGGACAAATTCCTCAGGTCATTTTCCTAGACCTAAACATGCCCATTATGAACGGTTGGGACTTTTTGGATGAATTGATTAAAATACCGAACAATCCTTTTAAGGAAACCATTATTAATGTTATTAGTTCCTCCGTTGATCCAAGTGATTTGAATAAGGTTAAAAACTATGAACTAGTCAATAATTATATTCTAAAACCTATTACCCCAAATGATTTGGAAACTGTACTTACTACTTCTATTGTATAGTTTTAAATTAAAAATAAGTAGGTCCTTAAACAAAACAATAAACTATTTTTCATCTGTTTAACAATTGTTTTAATTTTGCTACCTTAATATGTAAAATTTAATAAGCTTTATTGATAAATGGGGACATTTAATAGCTGCTGTATTATTGACGATGATGAACTTTTTGCCTTCAACGCAAAGAGGCTCATGATAGATACTGGATTTACGGAAAACGTACTTTGGTATTCGGATGGTCAACTTGCCATTGATGGCCTTATTGGCCTGTTGATCGAAAATATTAACCTACCCGAAGTTATTTTACTTGACCTGAATATGCCAAATAAAAATGGGTGGGAGTTTTTGGACGAATTTGCTTTGCTACCCATTACAAAACGTGAAAATGTGAAAATTTATATTGCAAGTTCCTTTGTGAGTCCAGATTTACTAAAAAAAGTAAAGGACTGTCATATCATAGAAGAATACCTGGTAAAACCGCTGACAACCGAGTCTTTGGAACAGATAACCTCTTTAAACCAGCAATAGAAAATGCTATTCCCTTAATCCCGGTGTAAAATCTTGCGGTGCTATCTGAGGAAGATTTACCGTTCCTGAAGCTCCAGTATCATTATACAAAAACCATTCTGCAGCCATATAGGTACTGTTTGCTTTAGTTACTTCGATTTTTCTAACTGCCTTCCCATCCTCAAATTCGTGATTGGTACCAGAGCCGTCTATGCCTACTATACCAAAAGCGTCAATAACAGTTCCAAAAGGATCTATCAACTGTAAATTGTCATCCCCATTAGAATCCGCTGGGGAATTGTTTCCAGTAACAACATCAGGCGAAAAACCGTAAACAGCTAAAAATTCATCTCCATTGGGAGCAATGACCAAGGTGCTTTTTGCATCAATTACGTAATCTGATAAATCTAAACTGGAACTTACGTCCAAAGAGGCGTTAGTATATCGTAAAATTTGCCATCCGTTTAAGGATAATACAGCGTTAGAGGCGTTGTAGATTTCCAAAAATCGCGCCTTGGAATTGTTATCTGGATCCCCCAGTTCGGAAAATAAAATCTCTTGAGACGTAAATTCATCTATGACATCTTCACAGCGGTCATTAACGAACTCTATATCATCTAAATCTCGAATCTGGATATAAAAATTTGAATTCTCCTTAATCAATAGTCCGGTGATACTACCCCGACCTTCTGGCAGCAATTCCGCTTGAAAATCGGAAAAGCCACTATTCACTATATCAATTTCGTTATCATTACAATCTACCAAAAGCCGTACGGTTTCTTCCCTTTCTTCCGCGAAACTTAATCCTAAATCCTCTTGAGAAAACTCTACCTCATCTATTTTTACCAGGGTATGGAAGCTGGTTTCCGATAGTTCAGAGATAGCAATGGGAGTTGAAATGATGGTTTGCCGCGCATCGCAAGAAACAAATACATGTTCAAAAACAGCATTAGAAGGCAACCTGCCAACGGACACATTACCGAACGAAGTAAATGCACCGCCCAATTTATAAACTCCTTTAGACTTACCTAGATAAAGCCCTTTCAATTTGATGAATATTTTATCCCCAATAGCAAAAAATAAATGGGAATCTCTCAAATCTATTTCAATCTGAAAACCTTCTTTTGGATTGGATGGTGCATCCTGAAAATGTAATACCCCAAAGAAATTGCCGGCTGCATCTGAGGAAACCACATAACCTTGAATCACCAAGTCGTCTTGTATTTCAAGTGTTTTCTTAAGATATAATTCTTTAACTTGTTCAAAACTGGTATTTACTTCCAAATCTAACGTGCAGATAGTATCCAAACTTTCAAAATTCCTGTTTTTTACGCAACTAACTACAAAAGAAAATATTAGCAGCCTACAAACCATTAGCTTGATACTTGTACTTAAAAATATTGGATTCTTATTTAATGTCATGGTTTAAAAACTTATAGCTAGGTTAAGGAAATATGTGCGTCCAAAGCCATACCAGTATTTAGGAGCAAAAGAGGGTGAACCACTTAATTTATCCTGTTTCAGTTGTCCATAATTTCCATTTCTACTCTGCTCGTAACCTCCGGTTCTAAAGGTCATATCAAATAGATTATTCACACTGGCAAAAACACCTATATATTTTCCATTTTTCAACCAGGATTTACCCCCTACCAAATTCAGTAGATAAAAATTGTCTAAGGGTTTTTGTGCCAGTAAACGGTTTACATTTTCTACTGTAGCATCAGGAAAATTTTGTCCGGTTTCAGGGTCTAAATAAAAGCTGTTGGTCCTAGTAATAGACGAAATATTAGCATAGTTGCTCGCTAAATAGTTTGCTGTCATACCCACCCACCAGTATTTTGGGTCGCGGTACTCCATACCAAAAGCAAGGGCCTTTTGTGGTCCTTGGGCAAGTCTTAAACCCTGTATATTTGCTACGCCTAAATCTTTGGAGCCACTAACATCTATAAGTTCTTCATCGGCTCCAGCAGTATCAAAATTAATGGTTACAAACGGATCGCTTGCAAAAGAGTAGTTTCCTATAGCCGCTACAGCGGATAGTTTCACATACGCTGACAACTGATATTCCAATCCTAACTCTAGCCCCTTGTGCAACTTGTCTAAATCAGTTAATACTTCTTGCACAAAATCCGAACCTACGCCAGAGTCCACAAAGAAAAAATTTACGTCTGTGGTATTTTGAAACCTTGTGTAAAAACCGGTCAGCCTACCCGTAAGTTTTGGCATGCGAATATAATAATTAAGGTCTACCGTGCTTATTGTTTCCCTTTGTAGGTTTGGCACTATTGTGTTAGATTCCCTCGGATTAACAAAAACATTTTGCAATAATGGGGGTCTTTGTATAAGGGCAGCATTTGCAGTAACCCAATGACGCCCGGTAATTTTATGAGATACTCCTCCCTTAAAACCAAAATTAGAGAAATTTACCTTTTCACTTTTTCCAAAGGAATTTTCTAAAAACCGCTCATTTTTAAAAAGACCATTACGCTGATATGAAATAACCGAATATTGTGCCGCCACAAATCCCTTCCATGCATTATAATCCAAGTTTAGTTGTACAAAGGCATCCGTATGATTGACCAAAAAATCATAATTATAGTTGAATTTTTCTCCTTCTTCCCTATTTAAATTAGCATCAAGGTCGTTTCGAGTATCCGAAAACGGATCTATATCCTCATGATAATCGGCTCCAAGTAAATCTCGGATATGGGCATAATTTTTTGACTTTAGGTTCTTATTCGTGAACCCAAAATCCAACCTTGTTCTTTTGTTTATGCTATAATTTCCGTTGACCCTGGCAGTAAACTGCGTATCATTAATAACATCATCATACAATACGTAAGCTGCCTTTCCATTATTAGACGGACTCCTATTCGCTGTATACATCTGCTGCCAGTTCCATTGTGGATCGCTCAAAAAACTAGTTCGCGCCCTATCTGCACTTATAAAATTAGCACCTATCGGACTGTTTACATAGAAGCTTGGAAGGAACCTGTAAAAGCTAGGGTCTGGATTAGGTGCATTGTAATACCCCACCCTACTTCTGGCGTAATTACCAGTTTGATATGCTAAACCTGCATTGATGTTCCATTTTTCAGAATCATGGAAATAATTTAATAGCACCATGGGTTCGGAAATACGACGTTCCCTAGAATTTCTGATTTTTTCATTTTGCTTTCCCCAATATGGATTATATCGGTTCCCTACCAACTGGTAAACCTCCTCCGTAATTGCGGAAGACCTTCCCCTTCTATTTGTGGCAGATAGTGCAGTTATAAATACACTATTTTCTTTATTAAATTGATATTCCAATGCGCCATAAAAAGAATAGGCGTCATAAAGTGTACCGTCTATATATCCTTCTTTGGCCCATCTTCTGGAAGCCGAAAACATATAAGCTAGTCCTTTTTTGTTTATCCCAGAGTTATAAGTTGCCATAAGCCTACCGGTATAGGTCCTATTGGAAGCGGAGGAAGATAGCCGTAAGCCAGAACGTAAGCCAGACGGCCTCAAATCTATGTTTGTATTCCCTAAAATACCACCAAACGTATAGGCCGATGCATTAAGACCGTTTGTAAATTCTTGATTTCTTATAATATCATTTAACCCGCCCCAGTTATTCCATTGTGGTCTACCATCAAACAACTTATTCATTGGAACACCATTCAAAAGAACCTCGCCATTTTGAGAATCATAACCTCGTACTCTAAAAAAAGCCTGTCCAAAATCAAAAGCTGCCCTATTCAAAAAAATATCTCGGGTAGATTGCAGCAAAGCAAGGGAACTGCCGTTGGCTTCATCGTCTAGCAATTCTGCATCAGTCAAGGTGATTAGATTATCCTGTTTTTCCAGAGTCAAATCGGTTTCTAGGTAGATTATACCTAGTACTATATTGATTCCTTCCAAGGAAATCGGAATTCTTTTGGTAACATAATCTTGAGATTCTATCCGCAGAATATATTCACCTTTAAATGAAATTTTTAATATGAAATTTCCAGAAGTATCCGTTTCCCAAAGATTTTGCTCCCCTTCCAACGATACTTTTCCGCCAACTAAAACGGAATTATCCAATGCTTTAAACACCTTTCCGGAAATAGTGGTTGTAGACTGCCCAGATAGGAATAGTGAGTACAAAAAAAGAAGCACAAATAGAGGGTCTCTATACATACCAATGGCTAGTGTTTCATATTAATGGTACTACAATATATTGAAAAATGAATAAAAAAGTAAGAAATTTCCTATTATTTTTAGTATATTTTAAATCATAACCATCTGAAAATGAACCCAAAACTGTTTTATTTCCTATTTCTAATTACTGCGGCGGGATATGGTCAGACCAAGAACGAGTACCAATTAAGGACCATTGCCTTTTATAATTTGGAAAATCTTTTCGATATTAAGAATGATACCTTAATCTACGACGATGATAGAACTCCAGAAGGAAAAGACGCTTGGACTCAAGAACGATATGCGCATAAACTAGCACAGCTCTCCAAGGTTATATCTGAAATAGGTTATGATATCAGCAAAACCCCTCCGGCTATTGTAGGCGTATGTGAAGCAGAAAATAAACAAGTACTTTACGATCTAGTAAATCACCCAAATCTACGGGACCATAACTACGGTATCGTACATTTTGATTCTCCCGATGAGCGCGGTATAGACGTAGCTCTTTTATACAGGAAAGCGGTTTTTATTCCTATGGCCTTTGACAGTAGGCGATTATTACTTTCCAAAGAAGATGGGAAGCGGGATTACACTAGAGATCAATTGGTAGTCGAAGGTCTACTAGACAACGAAAAAATATATTTTATCGTAAATCACTGGCCCTCTAGAAGTGGCGGTGAGGCACGCAGTAGACCGTACAGATTGGCTGCCGCAAAATTGAACAAACGTATTATCGATTCTTTACGTAGACATAATTCTTTAGTGAAAATTATTGGCATGGGCGATTTTAATGATGATCCCACGGACCCAAGTTTTAAAAAAATACTAAAAGTAAAGGGCAAAAAAAAACAACTGGATTCTACTAGTCTTTATGGGCCTATGGAAAGACTATTCCTTAAAGGAGCTGGTTCCCTAGCTTACAGAGACAAATGGAACGTTTTCGATCAAATTTATATGACTTCCAATTTAGTTTACACTACTAAAAACAACTATGCTTTTTGGAAAGCGGGAATTTATACACCTGCGTATGCTATTGACCCGAAAGGAAAATACAAAGGATATCCCTTACGCACCTACGCTGGTGGAAATTATATTGGAGGGTATAGTGATCATTTTCCAGTATACATTCATCTCATAAAACAAGTAAATTAATGCTTCTAATTACTACGCAACCTTCAACAATAAGCTCATCTTATTAGCAATAGCCAGAAATGAAAAAAAATTAATAGTATTCATTTCTACCGTAATCGTTTTCATATCCTGTACTAAAGAAAAGCCCCTTGCAAAGGCTTCATCCTAGATATAATAGTCTAACACTGTTAATTGAGAATACCAATTCTACTGGGACTATTCTAGTTGAAAGGAACACATATGATTTCCAAACTATTTTTACAGATTGGAAATGATAGAGAAATGCTTGTTCATAACAGTGGCAACCAGTCCTATAACCTACTAGTTGTGAAATAAGCAACGTGTTCTGTGGTAAATTAATCTAACTCCGTTAGCTCAATGTTACGCCACTTAACTTTAATACCGCCACCATCATGTATTTGCAAGGCAATGGAACCTTCGCCAGCTCCTACAATTTCATCGGTTAGGGAAACCATTTCAGTACCATTGAGCCAAGAGGTTAGGGTATCTCCATCTACTTTAATCTTCATCTTGTTCCATTCTCCCATTTTTAAAGCCTTATCCTTTTTAGGGTCTGGCTTTATTAGCCAATTCCTACCGTATGACTCGTATACACCTCCAGTATGCTTCCCTGGTGGGGCAACTTCTACTTGCCAACCGCTAACTTTTGTACCCTCTATCGTAGAACGTATAAAAACACCACTGTTACCATCAGCTTCCTGTTTAAATTCCAATTCCAACACAAAGTTCTTATAGTGCTCGTTGGTTGCAAAATAGCCGTACTGTTTATCGGGACCACTTTCGCATACTAAAAGCCCATCCTCTACATACCATTTTTCGGTTCCATAGATAGTCCAACCTTCTAGGTTATCGCCATTGAACAATACTTTTTTTTGAGAACATCCAGTAAGTGAAAAAATAATAATAGTGACTAAGAGAACGTTTTTTATGTTCATAAAATAAAATTTAGATTAGTAATAGACTCCGTACCAATTGTATGCTAAGCGCACCTGCCTTTTAGTAACTAAGGATAAAGAGGAGGAATTATATATTTATTAATTGAACCACTGATTCCAAGGAATCCTGCTTAATATGAGTAACAGACCAAGCCCATAGAAAATAGTAATATTCTTGAATTTTTTTTGACCTTCCATAACTTTTTTATGACGAGACCATCCTATGGTAATAAGAACAACGGCTAAAATATTTACAAAGGGATGTTCTACCGCCAACAAACGTGCTACTGAGCTTAAACCACCCATACCGAACTCCTTAATGGCGTAAAACCCGTTTGGAGATATAAAGTAAAGTGCCAAACCTACCAATAACATTAAATGTGTTAGGATCAGTGCAAATAAACTCAATCTAAAATCCTTTTGAGGCAAAAACATTTTGTTGTTGATCCATCCTAAAATCGCATTACCAACAGCTAAAAATAAAACAACAAGCACTATATAAGCCAAGTAAGAGTGTAGTGTTAATGCCCATTGATGTGAGAGTGCGTATTCTTCCATTGTGTCTGTGTTTTATCTAATGCTAAAAATAGGAATTTTTGAGCATAAAAAAAGGTCCTACAGTGCTGTAGGACCTTTTTTATTTATTTACTTGACTCTTAGTTGAAAATATATCTAAGACCTAGTTGCGCTTGCCATCTAGAAGATTGGAAGTTAGCATCATTAATCTGCACAATGTTAGGAGTTCCATCTGGATTAACATCTCCATTATTAATAGTAAATACAGGAGTACTACCTGTTGATACAGTTTGTAATGGACTTACGTTACCTGAAATAAAGTTACGCTTACCCCAATCTTTATTTATTAAATTGGTGAAGTTAAATATATCTGCAGATATTTGGAACGTATGTTTTTTAGTCCCCGAATTAAAAGAAAAGTCCTGTAATAACTTAAGATCAACTATATGACTCCAAGGTCCTCTTGTTCCATTTCTTTCAGCATACTTTCCTCTATTATCTTTTAAGTAATCTAGGCTATTAATAAAGGTATCCAAACGTGCGTATTGCGCTGCTTGTTCCGCTGCGTCTCCGGAGAAAACAATCTCTGAAGCATCCGCAGGAATGTACATTAACGCGTTGTCTCTTGAATCATCATTCAACAAATCACGCCCTTCTCTATACGTAAAGCTGTATGGGCCACTTTGAGCTCCTTCATAAAACAAACCAAATGTTGTTTTTATATTTTCGCTCCAAGCCAATTCATAAGATACATTTGCAGTTATTCTGTTCCCTAGTGCAAAATCTGACCTAGATACTGGGATTCTAGAATTCTTTCCGTTTACACTTTGGATATTTCTCCACTGCGAACTATTCTGAGAAGAAGTACCATCAAAAACCTTGGTAGACTCACCATAAGCGTAAGCTACTTGTCCAGAGAATCCATTTTCAAATGGTTTTCTTAAACTAAATGTTAGATTGGTTGCACTACCACCACCGGTGTTCGAAGCTAATATAATTCTTTGGTACGTACCGTCTATAGTTCCACGTCTATCATAAAATGGTCTGTTATCAGCACCAGAATAGTTTCCTACTGGCGCTCCAATATTTAAGTTTTCATAATAAATATCTGTGATAACATCCGTATAAAGAAAATCTACAGAACCTACCAAGTTCCAAAACGGTAGTTTTTGATCAACAGCGATATTATACTTAACTACCTGTGGTAATTTAAAATCTTCTGCCAATAAATCAATATTACCTCCAACACCACCTGAACCAGGGGCAGGATCTTCAAACTGATTGTTAATGTCTGCTTCGAAGGGTTGGCCAAACTCAAAATTAAATCCACCAGTAACACCATTGTTATTGTATGTGCCACCTGGCCATACTAAGGGTAGTCTTGAAGTAAATACGCCTATACCCCCACGTATTTGGGTTGAGCGATTTCCATTAACATCCCAGTTAAAACCAAGTCTTGGAGCAAAGTGTGCAATACCTTGGACGCCTTGTCCAACTCTAGCTCCTTGTAGGTCTTTACCTTGTGCTTCCAACAAAGAAATAGTTCTGTTGTTAAAGTCATCGTTTACCGCGCCATCTTCCCAGTAAGGAATATCGATACGTGCGCCAAGTGTTGCTTTAAAGTTATCAGTTATCCGTATATCATCCTGCACATAAAAACCTGCTTGAAATGATTTAAAATCTGCAGAACCTGCAGATTCATCACCAACAACACCGTTACCTACAAGTGAATAGCCATGTTGATATACTTCAGCATCTTGGCCTGTTAAGAATTGGTTCAAACCAGATGATAATAAGTCACCATCATCGTTGAAATCATCTTCAAATGTATAATCTCCGTAATTGAAAGCAAAAAACAAGTTTTGAACACTTGCAAATTCCAAATTGGCACCTAAAGTTACCGTATGTTTACCAGCGTATATTTCAAAATTATTGGTAATGGTAGTTAAATCAGTATTCAACAAGTTAGCCGTTGAAAAAGGTTCTGCTCCAAAAGAAATAGTACCGCCACCATCTTGTATGTCAACCGTTGGAAAAGGGTTTCCTAATGGATCTCTATCATCTCTTACAGAAGTATACGTAAGTATTAGATTGTTCGCGAATTTATTTCCAAAAGTTGAGTTTAGTTCCAATGCGGTAGAATTGGTAGTGGTAACAAAGGATTCGGATCCATTAATAAAACCAATATTTCTGTTTCCAGAACCTCTTGCCTCTAAATTATCGCCGTAAACATAACCATGTCTTAGGGATAATTTATGATCGTCGCTTATATTCCAATCCAACTTTACCGTAACCTTGTTACTCAACAAGGTTCTTGTATTATTATTAAAAATACCTGGATCATAATCATAGGTATTCTTTAAAAAATCACTCAAACCTTCAACCTCAGCTTCTGAAGAACGCCCTGTGTAATTGCTATAATTAAATGGCTGTGGTGTTTCATCATCCTGACGCTCGTAGTTTAAAAAGAAAAACAGTTTGTCCTTAACTAAAGGACCACCTATTCTTAAACCATAGGTTACAGCACTAAAATCATCAACGTTTTCTCTATCCTCTCCATCACCTACTAATGATGGCGGCGTCTTACCTACCAAACTTTCGTTTCTTACGAAACCATACACAGAACCTTCAAATTCATTAGAACCTGAACGTGTAACTGCATTAATAGAACCACCAGAGAAACCTGACTGCCTAACATCAAAAGGTGCAATATTAACTTGAAAAGAAGCGATAGCATCAACAGAAAAAGGATTTACTCCAGTTTGACCACCATTTGTTCCTGATCCTGACAAACCAAATACATCATTATTCGCAGCTCCATCAATATAAATAGCGTTATATCTGTTATTTTGTCCTGCCAAGGATATAGAAAAACCATCGTTTCCTTCTGTTATCTGTGCTTGTGGCGTAATACGCACAAAATCTGCAATAGACCTAGACGCAGCAGGTAACGTAGCTATATCTCTTTCAGAAATACTAGTCTCAGAACCCGTTTTATTAGAATTAAAACCATCATCGACAGCTGTTAAAACTACTTCATCCAGTGCGGTTGAAGATTCAGACATCATCGTGTTTATTCTTTCTGTTTGGCCCAAATTCAAATAAACGCCCTCACGAACGAAATCATTGAAACCTACATAAGAAATAGTAACTCTATAAGGTCCTCCTACACGCATATTCGATATACGGTAATAACCATCAAAGTCTGTAATTGCGCCATACTTAGAACCTGAAGGCACGTGGATCACTACTACATTTGCTCCCAAAAGTGGTTCTTCGGAAGCATCTGTTACCTTACCACCCATGGATGATGTGGTAACACCTTGTGAAAAAGCACTTGCTACCATTAAAAGAGCAACAAATGCAAAGTAAATTTTTTTCATTTTTTCTAGTGTTTGTTAGTTTTTAACTTGCTGCAAAAGTCTTATATTTTAAAACCTCCAACGTTAAGAGAACGTTAAATCAGCATTCTTAAAAGTAAGTTAAAAAACTGCACGGACAAACTGAAAACGAAGAAGTTATCAATAGACCCTAAAAAGCAACAAACGGTTAAATCATTTCTTAAAATATTGAAGAAGTTGCAATGTAGAACTATCATGATCAGCAATATCGGAACCTTCTATATCTTTTAGAATCGTTCCTGCCAATTGTTTTCCTAGTTCCACACCCCATTGGTCATAGCTAAAAATGTTCCAGATTACCCCTTGTACAAATATTTTATGTTCGTAAAGAGCAATCAATGAACCCAACGCAGCAGGAGTAAGCTTGTCTATCAATAAGGTATTGGTCGGTTTATTTCCCTCAAAAACCTTGTATGCGGCCAATGCTTTCATTTCTTGTTGAGAAAGTCCTTTGGACCTCAGTTCGGTTATAACGTCCTCTTTGGACTTTCCGTTCATTAACGCCTCTGTCTGAGCAAAGAAATTGGCCATTAATTTATTATGATGATCCGTATCTCCATGTAAGGAATGTTTAAATCCGATAAAATCGGTTGGAATCAACTTAGTGCCTTGATGTATCAACTGAAAAAAAGCGTGTTGGGCATTTGTGCCTGGTTCTCCCCAAATTATAGTACCCGTTTCATAGGAAGTTCTTTTGCCATTCCTATCTACACTTTTACCATTACTCTCCATGATACCTTGTTGCAAGTACGCGGAAAATCTGCTCAAATATTGAGTATAAGGAATAATAGCTTCCGTCTCTGCGCCATAGAAATTATTATACCAAATACTAATGAGCGCCATAATTACCGGAATGTTCTCGGAAAAATCAGCATTCTCAAAATGGGTGTCCATTTCGTTAGCACCTTTTAAAAGGTCATTAAAATTATCATATCCGACAGCCAAGGCAACAGAAAGTCCCACGGCGCTCCACAACGAGAAACGACCACCAACCCAATCCCACATTGGAAATACATTATCAGGTGCGATTCCAAACTCATTAATTTTTTTTGTATTGGTAGACACCGCTGCAAAGTGCTTTGCTATATCCTCTTGGCTAGCAAATTTTAAAAACCACTTTTTTATCGTGGTCGCATTGCTTAGAGTCTCTTGAGTGGTAAATGTTTTAGATACCACAACGAATAAGGTAGTTTCAGGATTTAGTCCTTTTAAAATTTCATGCACATGGTCCCCATCTACGTTACTTACAAAGTGTACTCTTAAATGGTTCTTGTAAAATCTTAAGGCTTCGGTTACCATAGCCGGACCTAAATCAGACCCTCCTATTCCAATATTTACAACATCTGTAAATGCTTGCCCAGTAAATCCCTTTTTATCACCATTTATGACCGCATCTGTAAAGGTTTTTATATGCTGCTTTACTTTATATACTTCAGGAACTACATTTATACCATCTACCTTTATAGTGTCACCCTCTTTTGCTCTTAACGCGGTATGTAAGACAGCTCTACCTTCTGTTTCATTTATAAGATCTCCTTTAAAATATGAGGATATGGATTCTTTAAGTTTCACTTCTTCAGCAAGATCAAACAATAGGTTTATCGTTTCTTGAGAAATACGATTTTTAGAAAAGTCCAATAAAAAGTCGTTCCACTTTACCGTAAACTTTTGCGCTCTATCGGTATCTTTCTTAAAATTATCCTTTAATCCCTCGGCATTCGTTTTGGTATAGTGTGCGCTTAATTTGTCCCAAGCTTTTGTAGCTGTCGGGTCAATTTTAGGTAATGCCATTTTATTGGTTAAGGGTTATTAAATTATCTTCCTCTTTTTTGACTATCGTATACTCAATACAGTCCAACTGTGCTTTCAACGGGTCTACATATGCCATATAAGTCGCTTTTATACTGTCCGCTATTGGTTCTGCAGCAGGGAGTTTTTCCCTAAGCGGATCTACTTGAGAGCCGTTCTTCCAGAATCTATAACACACATGAGGGCCTCCTGTGTTTCCTGTCATTCCTACCCATCCTATAACATCTCCTTGGCGTACATACGCTCCCTTTTTTACCTTCTGTTTTTTCATGTGAAGGTATTGGGTACTATAAGTGCCATTATGTTTAATTTTCACATACCGCCCGTTGCCTCCCCTTCTGGTAGATTCGGATACGGTACCATCAGCAGTCGCTACTATGGGTGTTCCTACAGCAGCAGCGTAGTCTGTGCCTTTATGAGGACGAACTTTATAACCGTAATAGGCAATGCGCCTTTTTAAATTATATCTAGAGGAAACCCGATAGCCATATTTTATAGGAGCTATTAAAAAAGTACTCCGCAGGTTGTTGGCTTCTTGATCAAAATAATCCGTAATCTGTTTTAAAGAGTCGGTTTCATAAGCAAAAGCATATATAGGTTTCCCTTTGTGCTCAAAATAAGCAGCTTCTATAGGTTCAAAACCTGCATAGATACTATCATTAATGTAACGCTCTTTGTAGAGTATTTTAAACTTATCCCCTTTTTCCAATTTAAAAAAATCGATGGTCCATGCATAAATCTCAGAAAGGCTAATGGTTACCGCGTAATCCACCCCAAGGGTATCTAAAGATTCAGAAAGGTTATTCTCAATAATACCTGCTACTTCACGTTGTACAAATTTTATCTTTTTTCTACTAGTATACGCCTTTACAGAGTCACGAAGATCTACTACTGTATAATTTATCCTATCATTTTCGTAGATGAAGAATTGGGTAGTTTGTGCTGTATCTTTCGTTTTTAGAATAACATAAGGTTTCCCCACTTTTATTCGTTTCACATCAAAAGAATCCTTAAACTCTTCTGCTATTTTTACAATCTTGGGATAATCCACTTGATTATCTATCATTAACTTTCCAAAACTATCCCCTCTTTTGATAGTATCACGAAACACCAAAAAATCCTTTAAATTAAAACCGTAAGTTTTTGGTACCGGTTTCTCTATAGGTATCTGTACTATTTCCTCTTTTTCCTCTTTTTGTTCCGTTTTACACGAAAAAAGCACTGCCAATGCCAAAATAACGCCCCAATATTTCTGCATTCCTTTACTTACTTTTTTTTTCAGGATTAAAGATATGGTCTACCCATTGCTTTCCCCATTCTTTTAACTCCTTATTTGTATATAATGAAGGAAAAAATACTACTTTCTGAAAACTGGGCGGCAAATACTGCTTCCAATTAGTCCCTCCGGTAGCATCAATATTTCCTCCTTCTTTACCAAGGTACCTATGCGCAGATCCCATGTGCATTAAAGGCCAGTTCACATTAGCGTTCAAATCCAAGACCTTTAGAGCCTCGATCAGTTCCTTATTTTCTCTATCTGTTTTTAAGAGTCCTAAATATTTTTGATAGATGGTACTATCCTTTACTTGTCTTGCAATACGAATCAGTCTTGGTGTATATCTATATTCAAACTGTTTTAAGGTCAAAGTCTTTTCGCCAGTTTCTATGTCCGTTGCTCCTTTTTTCCAATAGATATTTTCATACAATTCCTCTATGGGATTTTCCGATGAAAAGGACGATCGCTCCGTATGGTGTACCAAATTCTCCAAAGGGGTTGCATAGAGCTCTATCATTCTATATTGTGCTGACTGAAAACCGCTTGCTGGCAATAATGCCATGCGGTATTGTAAAAACTGCTCCCGCTCCATTCCCTTGATCATAATACCAAAAGAAGAAATGAGTGTTGTGTAATAACTATTGATGCGCCTTGCCTTTTCAATAAAAAATTCCACCTTTTGTGTTTTATCATCTACCAGTTGCTTTTGTTCATGAAGAATGAGTTTAAAATAAAGCTCGGTAATTTGATGATACATGATGAAGATTTCTTCATCCGGGAAATGAGTTTTTGGAACCTGCAGGCTTAAAAGAGTATCTAAATGAATATAATCCCAATACGTAAGATAGCGCTGGTATAGCAGACCGTCTAGATAAGAGCTTAAATCCTGACCTGAATCCTTGTATTTATCTTCAAGCTTTGCAATTTGAGACTGAATCCGCTCTTTTTCCTCCATGCCTGTTTAGTCCATTATTATTTTAAATTGATGCTTAAGGCCATTATATCCGTCCAAATCTGCCTTTATGGAACCCACCGTTAAATCTGCTTTAATCCTAATAGGAATCTTATTATCGTCATTGGATACCCAAAGCGATAAACTTTCCTCCTCCTTAAAAACTCTACCTGACTGAACCAAAGGTCTAAATTTATGACACTCTACGTTTCCAAACTTGGTGCGTAATATTTCTTTACCTAAATACTTTAATTTAAAATTAAATAATCCATCATCATCATACAGCAATTTCATTTCTATACTTTCTCCTTTAACTAAATCCTTTGCATCATAATTATTCCGTAAAAAGTAAAAGGCCGAAATTAAGTCGTGTATATCCTCTTGTAATTCAAAATTAAGCTTTTTCTTGTTTTTCTTGTCATTTAGAATGGCTTTGTCTTTTCCATGGTAAAAATTAATTTCCATATCCTTGGTATACCCACCCTCATTTGTTTTTCTTATGAACTTATATGGCTTACCATCCTCTTTATCAAAATAACTTTCATAGTTATCATCTACTTTAAAGAAAATACTTGCGAACCCAGTAGTTTCGCCGTGACCTACTACATGATAAACAGATTTATCATCAATATTTGCGCTTTTAACATGCAGTGTTGCATAGCTTGCATTTAGAAACCCATAATGCAGTCTAAATTTAAGCCATTCCCCAGGTTTAAAAGCAGATTTGGTTTCTTGTCCGGTCATCATGCAACAAGCCATAATAAAAACAAGAACTATACTTTTCTTCATAAACTAGATTTTCTATTGATAATAGCAACTGCTTTATAAAACGCAATGTATCGCAACACTATTATAAACAAATATTATTCCAAAGTATTGTATAAAAAAAGCTCGGTTTAAAAACCGAGCTTTTCCTAAATAACCAACCAAACTTTAAATTATGAAAAACCAATACTTAAAGTTGCAAGGGAACCACCCCTCGCTTTGGTAAAATTACCACATACTTCAGTTTACCCAATAGCCTTTAACGTTCTTTAACGCTTACCTTAACACTAATTTACAAATTCCTGCTATTATTAAGAATTCCTTAAGAACAAATACCATCTAAACACGCTGCGGAACATAAAAAATCTATCCAAAGGCAAGAGTTTAAAACCAATAGCCAATACTAAAAAAAACATTTGATCGATCTATCTCAGGAGACCATGAATAAATTACCTGTACAGGACCTAAAAAGGATTCCCAGCCGTAACCTACACCATAGCCAGAAAAATTAGGCGCCGTAAACCATTCCCCTGTTCTAAAAAGATCATCTTCTACATTGGCAAAATTTGCCGTGGCTAAGGCGTGATGCTTTGGAGCAAATTCATAATCTAACCTACCATATGCTTTAACATAGCTATTTCCTGGTAAGCTAAGAAAATCATAGCCATAAAAAGGCACAAAATTATTAATCAAATTAGTTCCAAAACCTCCAAGTACAAAATCAAAGGAGGTTACGCTAGAAGTACCCAGTTTAAATCCTCCTTCGGTTTCCAGATTCAAAGAAAGATTTTTGAATAGGGGAAAGGCAGCACCAATTCTCGCCTTTGATACTGAAAAATCTTTAAAATTCTCATTAAAATTAGAGGATAGAAGGTAATAGTGGAAGTCCCCTTCGAAAAATAATCCAGAAGTAGGGAAATATTTATCATCGTAGGTATCAAACTTTAAACCAGAAAACACACTGAAAAAATTACTTTTTTCGAAAAAAGTTCTCCCTTTAGAATCGTTTACCAGAACAATGGGAGTATTCTCTATTGCCCCAGTATCAGATAAATCTCCTAAGGTTCTGGTGCTATATTTTAAAAATTTATGTTCTGCCCCAACCGTAAATGAAAATTCTTCCTGTAGCACTGTCTGTATATAAATCTGACTCGTGAAATCAGTTACATTCAAGTTAATAGTATTAACGTTCAAACTTGCTGGAAGCTCAAAATTATCACTTATAATACTAAAGTCTATTTCCTGCTCAAAGTCATTAAAGCGAGTATTAATACCAAAACTCCAGTAACTGCCCTTATCTATATAATACTCGAAATTATACCTTAGGTTGTCTCCTAAAATAAAATCAATTGAAGCTCTATCGTCACTTAAAAAGAGATTTTTTTTGGTAAAATTTAGTATCGCTGCACTTTTATAAAGATCGTCATAATGTGCTCCTACCCTAAAAAAAGCAGTGTTAGCGGATTCGTCCAAGTGCAAAATCAAATCCTCTCCTATATCATTAGAAACCAGTTTATACCGGTTGGATTCAAAATTTCCTGTAGCGCCAAGGTTGCTAATTCCCTGTTGTAATTTTTTAAAGGTGGTGGGCTCTCCTAATTTAAACCTTAGCTTTCCCTTTACATATCCTCTTGTATGCTCATTATTACCCGCTATCATTAATCTATTTATGGTGATAGAATCACTAATTTTAAAAGGTTGCACAAACGGTTTCTGACTATTTTTTGTCGACGAAAGCTGCGTTAATTCATTGTATTTCTCTCGTGCAGCTAGCTCCCCGGTCTTCATTATCTCGTCAACCTTGTTAAAATCGATAGCAGAGTAATTCTCAATATTTGGTTTTATATAAATATCTGTATCCGTGGTTTTTTCAATCATATTGGCAACGCTTCGGTAGTTGTTTATCTGCAGTAAAATTTCGGTTGCAGAAAGCAACGAACTTCTATCCGAAAGTCCATGTTGCACATCTACGCCAATAATTATATCGGCACCCATCTCTCTCACTTTTTCTATGGGATAATTGTTTACGACACCACCATCAATAAGAACCTTATCATCTATGATAGCTGGCTCAAAAAGAGAAGGAAGCGCGCCACTAGCCATTACAGCTTCGGGCAAATATCCAGAATTCAAAATAACCTCCTTACCGGTTTCAATATCCGTGGCAATGCAAACAAACGGAATAGGCAGTTGGGAAAAATCATCAATATCCTTAACATGATATAGTATTCGAACTAGCTCGTTATAAATATTTTGACCTCCGGAGTAAGCAGGTGGAACGGAAACCTTAAAACCATCAAAAGGTAGGGTTAAAGCGTAGCGTTCAGAATCTTCCTTTTCATAAAAAGTCTTAGCGCTCCTAGGTAGATTGTCCTGGATTAGATTAGTAAAATCAGTGGCCCGGAATATGGAGTCTAACTGATCGGCCGTATACCCAGAGGCATATAATGCACCAACTATTGCCCCCATACTTGTACCGCCTATATAGTCTATTTTTACACCAGCCTCTTCTATGACCTTTAAGGCCCCAATATGCGCCAAGCCTTTTGCTCCTCCACCGCTTAATACAAGCCCAATTTTTTTATCCGTTTGATTAATTGTAGCTTGAGCCTGTGTCCTCCAAACATAAAATAGCATAAAGCCTACCAAAAATACTTTAAGGTAAGATTTGGGCATTACTTTATGGTTAATGAAAAGACTCATATATTTTCTTTGCTTTTGATGCACCCACTACCTCTTTAAGGCTCTCTATAGAAGCCTCTTTAATTCTTTTGACCGATTTAAAACGTTTCAACAATTCCTTTGCCGTTTTTTCTCCTACGCCATCTACCTCCTCTAATTCTGAACTAATGGCGGCTTTACTTCTCTTGTTCCTGTGGAAATTTATTCCAAACCGGTGTGCCTCATTTCTTAATTGTTGAACAATCTTTAAACTTTCCGACTTCTTATCCAAATATAAGGGAATAGAATCCCCAGGGAAATAAATCTCCTCCAAACGCTTGGCTATTCCTATAATGGCAATCTTACCGCGCAATCCTAAAATATCCAAACTTTTAAGGGCAGAAGACAATTGACCTTTACCACCGTCTATAACAATGAGTTGTGGTAACGGAGTTTCTTCCTCAACCAATCGCTTATACCTCCTAAATACCACCTCTTCCATAGATGCAAAATCATCAGGTCCTTCAACAGTCTTTATATTATAATGGCGATATTCCTTTTTAAAGGGTTTTCCATCCCTAAAAACTACACAAGCAGCTACTGGATTACTTCCTTGTATATTACTATTATCAAAACACTCTATATGCCTAGGCTCCGAAGAAAGTCGTAAATCTTTTTGCATTTGGGCCATAATCCTATTGGTATGCCTATCTGGATCTATTATTCTAATTTGATTAAAGCGTTCTTGTCTGAAGAACTTTGCGTTTCTCTCAGACATTTCTAATAAGCGCTTTTTATCGCCCAACTTAGGTATGGAAACTAGGAGTCCTGATGGTACAACTACTCTAAAGGGGAGATAAATTTCTTTGGATTCGGATTTAAACCGCTTTCTAATTTCTACGATTGCCAATTGCAATAACGCGTCATCTTCTTCAGATAATTTCTTTTTTATCTCCATGGTATGGGACCGAACGATAGAACCATGGGATAGCTGGAGAAAGTTGACATAGGCAAACGCCTCGTCAGAAATAATAGAAAAAACATCTACATTACTGATTTTAGGGTTTACAACCGTAGATTTTACCTGGTAATTCTCCAGAACATCTATTTTTTCCTTTATCTGCTGAGCTTCTTCAAAACGCATCTCACTAGCCAATTGTTTCATCTGACCCTTGAAATAAAGTAACGAAGATTTAAAATTTCCCTTTATAATTTCTCTAATATCTTGTATTTGGCGATGGTATTCCTCGCTAGACTGTAGCTCTTCACAAGGTCCCTTACAATTTCCTAAATGGTATTCCAAACAAACCTTGTATCTGCCATTTTGTATTTTTTCCCTAGAAAGATCATAGTTGCAGGTTCGTAACGGATATACACTTTTAATAATATCTAGTAGCGTTCGTACGGTTTTCATACTGGTGTATGGCCCATAATATTCCGAGCCATCCTTAATCATTCTTCTAGTGGGAAAAAGCCTGGGAAAGCGCTCATTTTTTAAACATATCCAGGGATAGGTTTTATCGTCTTTAAGAAGAACATTATAGCGCGGCTTATACTCCTTAATCAAGTTATTCTCCAGCAGAAGGGCGTCCGACTCTGTGGGAACCACAATATGCTTTATCTTATCTATTTTCTTTACTAAAACACGTGTTTTTCCATACTCATGATTCTTAGTAAAATAGGAAGTGACTCTTTTTTTTAAATTTTTAGCCTTACCAACATACAAGATAACGTCGTTTGCATCATAAAACTGATATACTCCTGGTCCTTTTGGCAAGGAGCTTAGTTGAACGTCAATAGGAATTTGAGACATGGTAAAGGGTGTAACGTAGCTTTATGATAAGATAGTTCAAAATACTTTGTTTTTTTTATATGAGTACAAATTTTCCAAATTTTAACGCAATAAACCTTTTTGTTCCTAAAGAGGTTGTTCATCGCCCGTCTAACTAGACTCCAAATCTAGTCAAGCATAATTTTAAACTGTATAATTTGTATTAATCACTTCTAATTTTTAAACTCCTAAATACATCTACATCGCAAATTTGTAGCCCTATTTTTGTCGAGTTCCTAAAAATGTTGATTTTAATTGATTAAGCCACTCTTTAGTCATGACTTAACACTTTTCAACTTGTTTACAGTAAAAATCTGATTTTCAGTATTTTAACAAAAAATTCTCCCAATGCTTATATCCTCAACTGTTAATTTTTCATAAAAAACATGCACTTTATCGATAAAACGAGCAGTTCAAGGATGTTTTATACTTATTTTACTTATATTTATTGCGGAACAAAAACCCCGAGCTATGGAAAGTTATATCATCACACTAGGCACTTACTTAATATTAATGTTATTTTTTAAAGTGTTTTTTGCAGTTGCAGGGAAAGAATAAAGTATATTCTAAAGCACAACTATTCATTCTCCAACCATGTTGAAGAAAGCGTTACGTAATAAATATAAGACGCTTCGAGATTCTTTAACACCAGCCCAATTATCTTCTGAAAGCATTTCTATAGCAAATACTCTTTTACAATTGTCTATTTGGCAATTTGATTACTATCATCTGTTTTTACCCATAACCAATAAGAAAGAAATAGATACTTCCGTAGTTTTATCTATACTACAAGGAAAGGATAAACATGTCCTTGTTCCAAAAGTGATTGGGATGAATTCTTTAGAAAACTATTTATTAACAGACAACACCTTGTTTAAAACTAGTAAATGGGGAATTCCCGAACCGGTAGATGGAATAGTAATCAGTTCAAAAAAAATAGATGTGGCTTTTATTCCCTTACTGGCTTTTGACAAAAAAGGAAACCGTGTAGGCTATGGGAAAGGGTTTTACGATAGCTTTTTATATGAGTGCCGCAAAGATGTTCTAAAAATTGGCTTATCTTTTTTCAATGCTGAAGAAGAAATTACGGATGTCCGTGCCGGCGATATAAAACTAGATTATTGCATAACCCCGAACAGGGTTTATTCTTTCGTTAAATCCTGAGGCTCCTTTTCTATATTTTCTAGTGCGTCTGTTTCCTTAAAGGCTCGCTTGTTAAACACCAACAATACTCCTACTCCTGTGCTTATAGCGGTATCAGCAATATTAAAGACAGGTTCAAAAAATCGAAAATTACCACCTCCAAAATAGGGCACCCAATCTGGCCATGTCGTGTCTATCATAGGAAAATAGAGCATATCTACTACTTTTCCATAAAAAAGTTTACCATAAGGCTCATTAGAGAATAAAGTAGCCACCTCGTTATAACTCTCGTTAAAAACCAAACCGTAAAAAACAGAATCTATTATATTTCCTAGGGCTCCAGCAAAAATCAAGGATACGGCTACACTTAAAGTTTTAGAAGAATTTTTACGCACTACATCATATAACCAATAGCCGATTCCACAAATTGCGAAGAGTCTAAAAATGGTTAACACCAATTTTCCAGTACTATCGGAAATAGGGAAAAGGTCACTCAGTTTTGCACCCCAGGCCGCGCCCTCGTTTTCTATAAAAAGAATTTTAAACCAATTAAAAACATCTACCGATTCGCCTAAAACGAAATGTGTTTTTATATAAATTTTACTCCACTGATCAATGATGAGAACTAGTAAAACAAGTAGGACCGATTTTTTTAAACTCATGTGTTATTAATAAGGCGCAAAAATAGAAATATTATTCCGTTTTATTTAGCTGAATATTTCCGGTCACTGAAGATAAGGAATATTGATCATCTCCATTTGGAATAGTTTTCTTGTTAATGGTACCGTATTTGCTGTAGGCATCAATCTTACCACTTTTAGCCTCTAACAGGATGTTTCCGCTATGCGTTTTTACGTTTGTGTTTTGGGACACTTGCCTCAATTCGCATGATCCATCTGCTAAAATAATTTTCAAATTCGAATAATCTCCTGTGGCAATTATTCTTGAATTGGTTCCGAAGATTTGAACATTTTTCCATTTTGGTAAACGGACACGTAAGGCTATGGAAATCACTTTATGTGCACTAAGCTTATCATTAGGATTTACAAAGCTAGACTTAAAACCTGCCCCTATCATCAAGGTGCTACCCTTTTCATATACCTCAAGATTAAGGTCTTTACTATACTCACCTTCCAATTGGGCCTCTACTTGTATATGCTCTGTATTTCCAGTCTCAAGATGAACCTCAAAACAATTACTGGCATCTATATGAACTAGTGTTATTGAGGGTTCTAAAACGGTTTTTGTCAACTGCTTTTGAGCAACTACGCATGTACCCATTAAAAACAGTAAAATAATTAGTAATGATTTCAAAACCGATTATTTAAAACGCCACAAAACGCGTTCTATTTATGATTGTAGGTTCTTTGCTTCTATACTTAAGGTTGCGTGTGGCACCAGTTTTAAACGCTCTTTATTAATGAGCTTACCAGTAACCCTACATACCCCGTACGTTTTGTTCTCTATACGCAATAAGGCGTTTTTAAGATCTCGAATAAATTTTTCCTGACGGATAGCCAATTGGGTATTCGCCTCTTTACTCATGGTTTCCGAACCTTCTTCAAACGCCTTAAAAGTCGGCGAAGTATCATCCGTTCCATTATTACCATCGTTCATATAAGAACTTTTAAGTAATTCTAAATGCCCGTTAGCCTTTACTATCTTTTGTTCTATTAGAACTTTGAATTCAGCCAAATCCTTATCGGAATATCTAATATTTAAATCTTCTGCCATTTCTTAATGTTTTACAATAAACAATCTAGTCTTCACTTCATCAAAAGCAACTTCAGTTCCATTTTCCACGCTGTCCTCCAAATTAAGTTCAGCCGTAAGTGTTTCGGTTTTAATATATGCTAAATTACTGGCAACGGCTTTTTCTACAAAACCATCTTTCTGTAAATTAATAACAATTTTATCAGTAACCTCAAAACCGGACTCCTTTCTTAAATTCTGTATCCTATTGACTAATTCCCTAGCTATACCTTCTTTTCTAAGCTCTTCATTAATTGTTATATCCAGAGCTACCGTAATTTTACCTGAACTTGCTACCAACCAACCTTCAATATCTTGAGAACCTATTTCTACATCCTGTAACTGTAAAATACTATTTTTATTTTCTATTTGAATAGATATTTCACCCTCTTGTTCAATTTTTTGAATATCCTCTTGTGTAAAGCTATTTACTGCTGCAGCTACTAACTTCATATCCTTCCCATATTTTGGGCCTAAAGTCTTAAAATTAGGTTTGATACGTTTTACCAAAACACCAGATGCATCGTCCAAAAGTTGAATTTCCTTTACATTTACTTCAGATTTTATAAGGTCTGAAACAGCCAGAATATCTGTCCTGTCCTGTTCGTCCAACACGGGAATCATTATCTTCTGCAATGGTTGTCTTACCTTTATTTTTTCCTTTTGACGAATGGACAAAACCAAAGATGAAATTGTCTGAGCCTTATTCATTTTTGCTTCAAGACTTTTATCTATCAGACTAGTATCTGCTGCTGGAAAATCTGCCAAATGCACACTCTCAAAAGGCTCCAAATTAGTTGTAGCTATTAAATCGCGATACAACTGATCCATAAAAAACGGTGCTACAGGAGCGGATAATTTAGATACGGTAAGCAAACAAGTAAATAGCGTTTGATAGGCCGCAATCTTATCCTTTTCATAGTCTCCTTTCCAAAAACGTCTTCTACACAAACGAACATACCAGTTACTAAGGTTTTCCTGTACAAAATTAGAAATTGCCCTAGTAGCCCTTGTAGGTTCATAATCCTCATATGCTTCATCTACTTCTTGGATAAGAGAATTTAGTTCGGATAGGACCCATCGATCTATCTCTGTACGTTCCGAGACAGGAATAGCTGCCTCTTTAAAGGCAAAGCCATCTATGTTGGCATACAATACAAAAAACGAATAGGTATTGTAAAGTGTTCCAAAGAACTTCCGTTTCACCTCAACAATACCTTCCGTATCAAATTTTAAGTTATCCCAAGGATTGGCATTACTAATCATATACCATCTGGTAGCATCTGCACCATGTTGGTTCATCGTTTCGAAAGGATCTACAGCATTGCCTAAACGTTTAGACATTTTCTTACCCTCCTTATCTAAAACCAACCCGTTGGAAACCACATTTTTGTAAGCCACAGAATCGAAAACCATCGTCCCAATAGCATGAAGCGTATAAAACCAACCACGGGTCTGATCCACCCCTTCGGCAATAAAATCTGCAGGGAAAGATTCTCCTTTGTCAATCAAATCTTTATTCTCAAAAGGATAATGCCATTGTGCATATGGCATGGAGCCACTATCAAACCAAACATCTATTAAATCGCTTTCCCGTTTCATGGCTTTTCCTGATGGGGATATCAAGATAATTTGATCTACGATATTTTTATGCAAGTCTATTTTATCGTAATTGTCATCGGACATATCACCAACAACAAAATCCTCAAAAATATCTTTTTCCAAAACTCCAGCGGTAACCGCTTTTTGCATTTCGGTTTTCAACTCAGCCATGGAACCAATCATAAGTTGCTCTAATCCGTCCTCGGTTCTCCAGATAGGTAAAGGAATTCCCCAATATCTAGATCGCGAAAGGTTCCAATCATTTGCATTGGCCAACCAATTACCAAATCTACCTTCGCCGGTGGATTTGGGCTTCCAGTTAATGGTCTGGTTCAATTGGAACATGCGGTCTTTTACATCTGTTACCTTTATGAACCAAGAATCTAAGGGGTAATATAAAATAGGTTTATCGGTACGCCAACAATTTGGATAACTGTGTACATACTTTTCTACCTTAAATGCTTTATTCTCTTCTTTTAAAGTAATAGCAATCTCCACATCTATAGATCTTTCTGGAGCTTTACCATCTTCATAGTATTCATTCTTCACGTACTTACCACCTAACTCCTTTAGTTCAGGCCTAAATTTACCTTGAAGATTTACTAATGGAACGGCATTCCCATTTTCATCCAAAACCAACATGGGTGGTATTTCCGGAACCGCCTGTTTGGCAACAAATGCATCGTCCGCACCAAATGTAGGTGCTGTATGTACAATTCCTGTACCGTCCTCTGTTGTTACAAAATCTCCTGCAATGACTCTAAAAGCATTCTCTGCATTTTCAAAGGGCAGCACATAATCTATAAGTTGTTCATATTTAATATCAATAAGGTCTTTCCCTTTAAACTCCTTAACGATATAAAATGGAATCTTTTTAGCTCCACCAACATAATCCAACAACCCGGACTTCTCATCTACCTCAAAGAACTTACCTGAAAATTGTTTTCCTACCAAGTTCTTGGCAAGAATCGCATTCATAGGTTCAAACGTATATTGGTTATAGGTTTCAACTAAAACATAATCAATTTTTGAGCCCACAGTCAAAGCTGTATTAGAAGGTAGGGTCCAAGGTGTGGTCGTCCAAGCCAAAAAGTAGATTGTTCCTTCGTTCTGCAAAAAGTCGGGCAGCGTTTCTTCCAGCGCCTTAAACTGCGCGGTAACCGTTGTATCCGTAACATCTTGATACGTTCCGGGTTGGTTTAGTTCATGGGAGCTAAGGCCCGTCCCGGCTTTTGGGGAATATGGCTGTATCGTGTAGCCTTTGTAAATTAGTCCCTTATCGTATATCTGTTTTAGCAACCACCAAACAGACTCCATGTATTTGGCTTTGTAGGTAATATATGGATCTTCCATATCTACCCAGTATCCAACTTGTTCTGTCATGGCATTCCACACATCGGTATAGCGCATGACTGCTTTTTTACAAGCATCATTATAAGCCTCTACCGATATTTTGGTGCCGATATCCTCTTTTGTAATCCCTAATTCTTTTTCAACACCTAGTTCAATGGGAAGACCATGCGTGTCCCATCCGGCCTTTCGTTTTACCTGATATCCTTTCATGGTCTTGTACCTTGGAAAAATATCCTTTATGGTGCGCGCCATTACGTGATGTATACCTGGCATTCCGTTCGCGGATGGAGGACCTTCAAAAAACACATACCTTTCCTTTCCCTCACGCGAAGAGATACTTTTATCAAAAATGGTATTGGATTTCCAGTAATCTAATACTTCCGCGGCCACTTTTGGCAAATCCAATCCTTTATACTCTGCAAACTTCATAAGAAATGCTTCTAGGTCACTAATTTAAGGTTGCAAATTTACTAAATTAGCACTTAGCAATACCAAATTGGAATTGGTATTGTAAAACACACATATTAAATTTTATGCTATGAAAAATATATTGATTCTAAATCTGTTATGCTCGGTACTAATATTTGGACAAGAAAGCAATTCAAAAACTAACAAGCCTGTGGTTATTAATGCTGGCAACGTTATGTTAGTTGCAAGACCTGCACAGTTAGATGGTACCATTTCAGGAACACCTTATGCTAAGGATACTTTCGTACCTGCCCGTATAAATGATTTTAAGAACACATATTTGGTCCGTTTTAACGCAGCCACAGACGAAATGGAAGTAAAGAGCAACGGGAAGGATATCAGTATACTATCAAAAGTGAACAAGTACAGTGTTAAACTAGTAGATGGCACCGGATTGGAGTACATGAATTTAAACTACCTAGATAACGGCTCTATAAAAAATGGATACTTTATAAATGTTAAGGCCATAACGGAGAATATAACGTTGTTCAGAAAGCAATTTACTCGCTATACAGTTGGTAAGCCTGCCCAAACCAGCTTAGAACAAGACGTACCCTCCAAATTTACGGCACAAAAAGATAAATTTTATCTACAACTAGATAAAACCAAGGAACTCACAGAAATTCCTTATTCCAAAAAGCAGTTTCTAAAAGAGTTTGATCAAAAAGAGGTGAAATCGTATCTAAAGAAAGAAAAACTGGATATTAAAGAAGAGGAAGACCTCATCAAAGTATTTACTTTTTACTTTAACTAAGCTTCAATTAGATATAAAATTATGTATAACTAATTTAAAATCAACGTATTAAATTGTTTTAGTGTTTATATTTCTTGGATAGCATCCAAAATCGGCATACACACGTATATCCTTACAACTTAAACAAACACTAAAAATTAACACCAATGAAAAAAGTAATTTTAGGAACATTAGTAATCGTAGCTTTGAGTATATCTTTTGTTTCCTGTAGAGATACAGCGGACAAAGCTAAAGATGCAGCAGAACAAGCAGGTGAAGCTGTAGAAGCTACCGGAGAAGATTTGAAAGAAGTTGGCGAAGATGCTATGGATGCAGCAGGTGAAGTAATAGACACTGCTACAGAAGCTACTTCTGACGCTGTAGACTCTGTTAAAGAGACAGGAGAAGAAGTAATGGACGACGCTAAAGAAGTTGGCAAGGACGTTAAAGATGCAACAGATGATGCCGCTAAAAAGGTATCTGAAAAATCAAAAGAAGTAGAGGACGCGGTTAAAAACTAACCGTTATAGAAACATACAAGTGGAAAGGCCCGATTTATTCGGGCCTTTTTATTTGAAATTATACTCTAGTCCCACTATCAAATTGGTCCCGGGAGCCGCAATACCGGAGGAATATGTGCGATAACGTTGGTTGGTAATATTCTCCAAATTTAAAGTAGCAACTAGACTATTGGACAGCTTGTACTGTGATCTAAAATTTAATGTATACCAAGATGGCGAATACGGATTGCCATCTTTATCTGTTGTATAGATATATTCTTTTGATTTTTCAGATATAGCCAAATCTTCATAGGACAACTCCCCATTATAGTTCAGAAACAAATCAGTTTTTAATTTTTGGTTTTTCCAGATAATGTGGAAATCGCCAAAGGTAGGAGCCGCATGTCTTGCGGGCGTATCGGTTCCATCAGAATCCTCTTCGATACCTTGGGTCAGTGTAAGGTTAGACGATAGGGACCAGTGGTCTGAAAGGAAGGCATCTAATCCAAACTCAAAACCATACACGTAGGCCTTTGCTGCGTTCTGTATGGCCTGTACATTACTTAATTCTCCTTGGTATAGTATTTCGGAATTTCCGTTAAACGTAAAATCTCTTCTAACCAAAGCATCTACTAGATAGGTATAGTAGGTAGCACCCTTCAGCACTAGTTTATCTCCAAAGTTCTTTTGTAAGCCCAACTCAACATTGTAAGCATATTCCGGTTCCAGATTTGGGTTTGGAACAACGACCGATCCAGGTTCGGAATCAAAAATTTTCCCTATATCATCTATGTTGGGTGCCCTAAAGCCTGTAGACCCGTTAAAAGTTACTTGTAAATCTGCCTTAGGAAACCAACTAAATCCTAAACTTCCCGTGAGTGCTCCAGTGCTTAAATTGGCGTCATTGAACGGAAAAGAATAAAAGGTTTGGTCAAAAATTGCATCAATCCATACATGGCTATAGCGTACTCCTGACATTAAGGTGAAATTAGGCTTAGTCTTGTATTCACTATTCAGGTATCCTGCCAAGCTTTGCCAAGAAGAACCATCAGGATATCTTGTAGGGGCATCCGAAATTTCTTCTGTAAGTATATTCAAATCTTCCCCTAAAGAATGTACCCTATTGAAAATATATTCACCCCCATAATACAATCTGAAATTTCCTATTTTTTTATTTTCAAAATCTATGTTCAAATTAAACGCATCTACTTTTTCCTTGGTGCTGTTCAAAGTAACATCTTGGAAATCCCTAATATTCCTACTTTCCTCAAAATGCTGATAGGCGGTAGTCAACTTTAATCCATCATAGAACTTACCATTTCCCTTTTTATTTAGTTGCACATTACCCATAAACCATTTTTGTGGCCCGTAATACCAAGCGGCAGAATGCAGGCCTTGGCCATCACTTGATGGACGTATCAATCTATCATAACGTGAATAGTCAGTAGTTTCCGAATAAAAGATTCCAGTGCGCAAATCCCATTTTGCATTTGGTTTAAACCGAATTTTTTGCATGAAATTCACCTGATCATAACCAGTAGATACTTGTTTTCTAGCATTCTCATTCGCTACCAATTCATCCACACCGTTTATAGTGCGCGCGTACTTGTTCCTTAAATAGGAATCCGGACCATGACTACCCATCACTAAATCTTGAAAACTGTTATACGTTACACTTGTTAGTGCAGACCACTTCTTCTTGCCTAGACCAACATTAGCATGAATCGTATTTTCCAAATTTGCTGACGAAAATCGATATTTGGCACCTCCATATATGTGTAGACTATCATTCTCACTCATTTCAGGTATTTTGGTGTAAAAATTCATAACACCACCAATGGCATCGCTACCATAAATAACAGATCCCGGACCAAAAATAATCTCGGTATTCTTTATTGTAAAAGGATCTATAGAAATAATATTCTGTAAATTTCCACCTCTAAAAATAGCGTTGTTCATACGCACCCCATCCACAGAAAGCACTAATCTATTTGTTGAGAATCCTCTAATCATAGGGCTTCCTCCGCCTAATTGACTCTTTTGTACAAAAATTTTACCGCTACTTTGCAACAAATCTGCTGAGGTCTGTGGAGTGGCAAAAGCAATTGCTCTAGCATCTATCGTTGCAATTTTATTAGGTATATCTTTCTTCTGCTGTTCCCATTTGGATACAGACATTACCACCTCGTCCAATTGTTCTGGTTTCATAAATAGAAACACTTTATTGCCTTGCTTAAGAATCTGGGACTTAGAGGTTTTTAAAACCTCATAGCTTATATGTTTAAATATGATGCGCTCATTGTTCGAGAATATGGATATTTCCAAATGACCATCAAAATCTGTAAGTGCAACTTTGGACTTGTCCGAGTTATAAACGGCTACATTGGAAATAGCATTTCCTGTATCGGCATCTAATACGTTTAGCTGTTGAGACCTAGCAACAAAAACGAAAAGAAAAAAGAAATAGAAAATGCTTTTATACATGCTAATTAAAAACTTCGTTTAGAATGGCCAGCGACTTAGGTTTTCTAAATCCCTGCAAATGTAACTCGTAATAAAGGACTATAGATTTAAGTAACTCTTGCCGATCTGTCTTCCTCATTTTAACCGTATGTATTGTATCAAAATTTATGCCTAAAATCTTTTTAAAAAAAACAAGATTTTCACCACTCAATAAAGGATTTAACGAAGGTTTAAAAACAAACTCGCCTTCCAAAAGGTCAAAATAAAGAGCATTTTGGTTAGATGTATCTGGATAGAAGCCTAAATATTTGGTCAATACCATTAAAAAACAAACATGAAAGTTGGCTACTTCGTCATTCATATCTAACCATTGTAGGGCAGTTTCCACATAATTAAACAGCAAAGTGTTTTTTTCTTCCTCGTGTATCGAATTTACAAGCATTTCTGCAAGAAAAAGGGTGACTGCATTCTTGGCAACTTGGGTATGTAAACTTTGGTAGTGATAGCTTACCTTGGCTTCTCTAATACTTTCCAAAGTTCCTTTATTCCTGTGATTAGCCACTAATTCCAATTGCATCAATGGTTGAAAATACGCGGTCTTTAACTTGCCTTTTTTAGCCGACAAAACCCCCTTTAACAAGTAGGATTTTAATCCGTCTGAAATCGTAAAAGCCTTGACGATAAGACTGGTATCACCATATTTTAAATAAGAAAGTACAATGGCCTTTGTTGTTACTTGCATACAATGGAACTTATATTTCACAAAGATAGTATGAAATAATAGTGTCTAGGAGATTTCCTTACCCATCCATGAACAAAAAAAATCTGCAAAGGACAGATGCCTTTGCAGATTATACAGTACGTTTTTTTATGTATTAAATAACTCCCTGTGCCAACATTGCATCTGCTACTTTTACAAAACCAGCAATATTTGCTCCTTTTACATAATTACAATACCCTTCTTCATCCTTGCCATACTCAATACAGGAATTATGAATATCTTCCATAATCTTACGTAATCGTTCATCGACTTCCTCTCTTGTCCAACTGATACGTAAAGAGTTTTGTGACATCTCCAGACCAGAAGTGGCAACACCACCGGCATTGGATGCCTTTCCTGGCGCAAAGAGGATTTTTGCTTCATGAAATTCGTGTATCGCTTCTGGCGTAGAAGGCATATTTGCCCCTTCCGCAACACAGATACATCCATTTTTGATCAATACTTTCGCATGCTCACCATCCAACTCGTTTTGTGTGGCACATGGCAAAGCAATATCACATGGCACATCCCAAGGCGTTCCGCCTTTATGAAATGTAGCCGATTTATAGGTATCCGCATACTCAGAAATACGACCCCGTTTGTTGTTCTTTAAATCCATCACATACGCTAACTTCTCCTCATCAATCCCTTCTTTATCAAAAATATAACCTTGAGAATCTGACAAGGTTAATATTTTGGCTCCAAGATGCAATGCTTTCTCCGCTGCAAATTGTGCCACATTACCGGACCCGGATATCGTAACGTTTTTATCCTTAAAGTCCATGTCCTTGGTTTGCATCATACTCTGTGCAAAATAAACGGTACCATAACCAGTTGCTTCTGGACGAATCAAAGAACCGCCCCACGAACGTCCTTTACCTGTAAGTACACCTGTGAACTCGTTTCTTATCCTTTTGTACATCCCAAAAAGAAAACCGATTTCTCTAGATCCAACACCTATATCTCCAGCGGGAACATCTGTATTTGGCCCAATATGCCTATTAAGTTCCAACATAAAGGCATGGCAAAAACGCATTACCTCATCGTCGGATTTTCCTTTAGG